>NCHD01000157.1 GCA_002257045.1 Hydrogenophilales bacterium 16-61-112
CCGGGCTGTTCTGGCTGTTGTCGTGTTCTATCGCGTGGGCTGCGTCCGACCCGACGCCTGTCCGGGTCGGGGTGTTCGACAATCCCCCCATCGTCAGCATCCCGGCCGGCGCTAAGCCAGAAGGCATCGCTGTCGATGTGATCCGCTTGGTGGCAGAACAGGAAAACTGGCAGGTCACCTATGTGTCCGACTCCTTCGACAAGCTGGTTTACCGTCTGGACAAGGGCGAGATCGATGTGCTCGTCGGCATCGCCTACAACGATAAACGCGCCCAGCGCTTCCAGTTCACCCAGCAAAGCCTGATCGGCAACTGGGGCATGGTGTTCCGCCATCCAAAGGCGCGCATCGACTCCCTGCCCGATCTCAAGGGCAAGCGGGTCGCGCTGATGCGCAGCAGTACGCACAGCCAGGCGCTGGTTCAACTGTCAAAGCAGTTTCACGCATCGTTTACGCCGGTCTATGTCGACACCTACGGCCAGGTGCTGGATACGGTCGCCGAGGGCCGGGCCGATGCGGGCGCGGTCAACCGGGTGTTTGCCGCCCTGCACGCGCAGCAGCCTGACCTGGCGATCACCAGCATCGTGTTCAACCCGATCTTTGTGCACTACGCGGCGCCCAAACATGCCAACCCGGCCCTGCTGCAGGCGCTCGACCGGCATCTGGCCGCGCTCAAGGCTGACACCGGCTCGGCCTACTACGATTCGCTGCACTACTGGCTCGAAGCGACGCCTGTCGGGCGGTATCCCGTCTGGCTGCCGTGGGCTGCGGCCTCGGCCGCCGGGCTGCTGGTTCTGGCGCTGGCCATTGCCGGTTTTCTGCGGCATCAGGTGCGGCGCCAGACCAGAGAGCTGCAGCGCCGCGCCGACCAGCTGCAATCCGAAATCGGGCAACGCGAAACGGCCCAGGCGCATCTGAACCAACTGGCCTATTTTGACGCGTTGACGCAGCTGCCCAACCGCGAGGGCTTCAACGCCGCGCTGAACCAGAGCCTGGCCGCGATGCAGGGCACCGACAAACGCCTGGCGCTACTGTTCGTCGATATCGACCGCCTGAAAAACATCAATGATGGCCTGGGTCATGGCGCCGGCGACCTGTTGTTACACCAGATTGCCGTTCGCCTCCAATCGGTGCTGCGGACGCACGATCACCTGAGCCGTTTTGGCGGGGACGAGTTTGTGGTCATCGTGTCCGATATCGGCGACCCGTCAGATGTCGAGCGGGTCGCGACCCGCCTGCTGCACAGCCTGGAAATGCCGATTACCGTCGGCTCCACGCCGATCTACAGCAGCGCCAGCATCGGCATCGCGCTCTATCCCGACGATGCACTTTCGTTCGAAGCCTTGCTCAAACACGCCGACACCGCGATGTATCAGGCCAAGGAGCAGGGGCGCAACCGCTTCCAGTTTTATCAGGCAAACCAGACCGCGCGGGCGGTCGAGCGCCTGACGCTCGATACCCGGCTGCGCCAGGCGCTAGAGCGCGACGAGCTGACCCTGCATTACCAGCCGGTGGTGGCACTGGCCAGCCAGCGCATCGTGGGCTGCGAGGCGCTGCTGCGCTGGAACGACCCCGAGCGGGGGCTGGTGATGCCAGGCGCGTTCATCCAGGCCGCCGAAGACAGCGGGCTGATCGTGCAGCTGGGCGAATGGGTGCTGGAAGCCGCCTGCGCCCAGCTCCGCGACTGGCAGAAGCTGGGTAAGGCAGACGGCATGACGCTGGCGGTGAACGTGTCGACCCGCCAGTTCGAAGGGCGGCGTCTGGTGAAATCGGTCGAGCAAGTGCTGGGGCGCACCGGCCTGGCGGCGGAATGTCTCGAGCTGGAAATTACCGAAAACGTGATGCTGATCATGAACGACGAGGTGCGCAGCAGCCTCGACAGCCTGCGCGCCATGGGCGTGCGGCTGTCGCTGGACGAC
>NCHD01000158.1 GCA_002257045.1 Hydrogenophilales bacterium 16-61-112
TGAATGCGGACAGGCGCAAACAGAAAGGCCGTCGCGGAGACGACGGCCAGTAAAGTCAGTCCAGGCAGGGCAGCGCGTTCCACCGCGACCGCCCACCCGCACCACAACAGGATGCGGGCAGCTGGATGAGGACAATTAAGCAAGCGAACTCATCAGGCCTTTCGCGTCGGCTATTTGCTTGTCGCTGCCTTCGGCCAGGACTTCGGTCAGGATTTCGCGCGCGCCTTCCTTGTCGCCCATTTCAACGTAGGCACGAGCCAGATCGAGTTTGGTACCGACTTCGTCGAGTTCCAGTTCGTTACCGCCCGAATCGCCGAGGTCGAGGTCGAGCCCGCTGAAATCGAATTTGCTGACTGGGCCATTGTCTTCTTCCAGGCCGAGATCCAGATCGAGCTTCAGATCGTCCGTAGCGCTTGCAGGCAAGTCGAGGTCGGGCAAATCAAAATCCAGACCGTGTGTATCCGCCTCCAGGTCAGCCGGAGCTGCCACCGCTGCAGGCTGCGCATCGAAATTCAGGACATGCCCGGCCGACTCGAACTCGAAGGGTGCATTTGTGACCGGGTCGGATTCGGCCACGGGCTCGAAATCGGGTTCTTTCATCTCGTCTGCGACCGCACCAAACGGCGCCGCTGCAAACGGTTCCGGCTCGACGGCGACCGCGCCACCCGCGATGACATCGGTTGCCGCCACCGTTCCAACTGCAACGGCTGGGGCTGCCGACTGGACACCGCCGTACAGCGGGTTGGTCGGATCAATGCTGCGGCCCATTTCACAGGCCTTGTCCCACAACGGGCTCTGCTTGTTGCCCAGCGCGGCATAGAGTTCGCCGGCGACCGACTCGAAGGCGGCGGTATTGCGGCGCGCGGCATACACTTCCAGCAGCTTGACTTCCTCGGCTTGCGCATCGCGTCCGTAAGCCATGTAAACCTCGGCCTCGGCGATCGGATCCACGTCATGCGTGTCGATCGTGCCCAAGCCGGCCTGGCTGAAATCGGTGAGGAAAGAGGTGTCGCCGGTGTTGATGCTGCCTCCCGACGCCGCCCCACCGATGACCGAAGTCGGCCGCACATCGCCGCCGCTCATGATGCTGTCGTCCAGCGCGGTCCCGGTTTTGCGACGACGACCACTGCCGCCTGCCATCATCCACCACAAGGCGCCACCCAAGCCCAGCGCGACCAGCGCGCCCCCCCAATACAGCGGATTGGCCAGCAGGGGCGTGAACCAGTTTTCGGTACTCTCGGCAGGCGCCTCGACGGCAGCAACGGGCGCCGGTTTCTGTACAACAGGTGCGGGGGCTGGAACCGGCACCACGGGCGCAGCCGCCACGACGGCAGGTCCGGGTGCCGCCGCCGTATTCGCCTTTTCCTTCATCTCGATCAGCTTCTGCGCATCCTGGATCTGTTTCTCCAGCATGGCCGCACGCTGTTCGGATTCTTTGAGCGCTTTTTGGCGGGCAATCGCATCTTCTTCCAGCGCGCGCAACTTGTCCTGCTTTTCCTGGGCGGCACGCTTTTCATCCAGCTTGCCGGCTGCTGCGGCAGCCGGCGGCGTGACCTTGGACAGCTTCAACACATCCTTCTGGGCTTCCGGTGCCGGCTTGGCGCGATCCTCTACCTTGGGGGTCAGCTTGCCGCTGCTGGCCTGGGTCGGTTCAGGCTTGGCCGCAGGCGCTTCCTGGACCTTGCCGGCAAGGCTCTGGCGATATGCACGCCAGTCATCCGATTGCAATTTGATTTCGCGCACAGCGTCCTGTTGCGCAATGCTGGCTGCCTTTTCTGACGATGGAACCGCCAGCGTCGTCCCCGCTTTCATGCGGTTCATGTTGCCGTCGAAGGCACGCGGATTATCGCGATACAAGCCAACCAGCGTCTGCTCAAGACTGACACCGGCGGGTTTGACCTGCCAGGCTATCCTGCTAAGCGTATCGCCACGCCTGACTGTCACCTGATCCGGCGCTGCGGCGGATTGCGCTGCGGGTTCGGCCGCTTTGGGCGCTGCCGGCACGGGCGCCTTGGCAGCTACCGGTGCGGCGGGCCTGCTTGCCGCCGGTGCCTGCTCGGCAACGGGTGCTGGCGCGCGTCGGGTCACGGGCGGCCTCACCGGGGCGACGACGACAGGCGTAACCGATTGCTGCGGCGCCATGCCGGGCGGATCGAGCAGCATCGTGTACTCACGAACCAGACGGCCTGATGCCCAGTTCAGTTCGATCAGCATGTCCACAAAAGGGTCGTTCACAGGACGGTTTGAAGTCACCTTCAATACCGATTTGCCGTTGGGTTTTGTCTCTACGGTAAAACGCAACGAAGACAAGACCGGAGCGAACTCGACGTTCGCATCCCGAAAAGCCTGATCGGAAGCGAGGCTGGCCGACAGGCTTTCGAGTTCGGCCTTGTCTGCCGCAAACAGTTCGATCTCGGCAGCGAGCGGTTGCCCCAGCGCCGAGTTGACTGACATTTTACCGAGCCCGGCAGCCTGCACCATGAGGGGCACGGTAATCAGCCCTGCGGCCACCAGCTGGGTGGTGAAGCGCTTCAATTTCATCCCGTTTCTCCGTTATTGCCCCGCACAGCAGGGCTGTTGAATCCTTGACGCCATTATTGACGGCTCATCGCGAGCATTCTTTAGTGCAGGGCAGGGACCGCGCCCTGCGCGGGAAACCCGGGCTTAAACGCTGTGTTCAGGCCTCGAGCAGAATGCGCAACATGCGGCGCAACGGCTCCGCCGCACCCCACAGCAACTGGTCGCCTACCGTAAAAGCAGTCAGGTATTGCGGTCCGAGGTTGAGCTTGCGCATGCGGCCGATCGGCACGGTCAACGTGCCGGTCACCGCCGCCGGCGTGAGTTCGCGCATGGTGATTTCGCGGTCGTTCGGTACGACTTTCACCCAGTCGTTGTGTGCGGCCAGCAGACTGTGAATGTCGTCGAGCGGCACGTCCCGGGTCAGCTTGATGGTCAGTGCCTGCGAGTGGCAACGCATCGCACCGACGCGCACGCACAGGCCGTCGATCGGAATCGGGTTCGCACTGCGACCCATGATCTTGTTGGCTTCAACCTGCGCTTTCCATTCTTCCTTCGACTGACCG
Source organism: Hydrogenophilales bacterium 16-61-112 (assembly GCA_002257045.1). Taxonomy (GTDB): domain Bacteria; phylum Pseudomonadota; class Gammaproteobacteria; order Burkholderiales; family Thiobacillaceae; genus Thiobacillus. Next base: position 3,084 of record NCHD01000158.1, read on the forward strand.
GACTCGAGCGCGACGTCGATCCATGGAATCAGGTTGCCGGCCAGCGGCACCGGCCAGGCATCGGTCGGATAGCGGTCGGAACGGATGAAGTCGGCGACCTTGCGGTCAATGTCGAGAATGGCCGAGGCCGGGTCGTCGAGCAGGGTTTTTACTTCGCTGCTGATCGCGCCCATCTGCGCAATCAATTCGCGCATGTTGCGCGCGCCAGCGCCCGACGCCGCCTGATAGGTCATCGGCGACACCCATTCGACCAGCCCGGCGTCGAACAAACCGCCCATCGCCATCAGCATCAAAGATACCGTGCAGTTGCCGCCGACATAGGTTTTGGTGCCGTTGGCGATGCCGTCCTGGATGACATTCTTGTTGACCGGGTCGAGGATGATGATGGCGTCATCCTTCATGCGCAGCGTCGATGCGGCGTCGATCCAGTAGCCGTTCCAGCCGGCCGCGCGCAGCTTCGGGTAGACCTCCTGGGTGTAGTCGCC
>NCHD01000159.1 GCA_002257045.1 Hydrogenophilales bacterium 16-61-112
ACCCATCGTGTTCAGCGCGCGCATCTTGGACTGAATCGACGAACCGTCCAGCGGACGATCGAGCCAGGGGTAGGCGGGCATGTTGGATTCCGGCACCACATCGCGCGGGTTGGTCAGGTGCGCGACGTGCCAGGCGTCGGAATAGCGTCCGCCGACGCGGTGCAGGTCGGGTCCGGTGCGCTTGGAGCCCCACAGGAAGGGACGGTCGTAGACATACTCGCCCGCCACCGAATAATGGCCATAGCGCTCGGTCTCGGCGCGGAACGGGCGAATCATCTGCGAGTGGCAGCCGACGCAGCCTTCGCGGATGTAGATGTCGCGTCCCGACAGTTGCAGCGCCGTGTAGGGCTTGAGACCGGCCACCGCGGTGGTGGTGGAGGTCTGGAAGAACAGCGGAACGATTTGCACCAGGCCACCGACACTGACCACGAGAATGGTCAGCACGATCAGCAGGCCGAGGTTCTTTTCGATTGTTTCATGCGAAATCATGTTCGGTCTCCTTAGGCGTGAACGGCTTGCGGGATGGCGGCGTCATTGACGACCCGGCCGATGCGCACGGTGCGCCAGACGTTGTAGGCCATCATCAACATGCCGCTGAAGAACAGCGAGCCGCCCAGCAGACGGATGCCGTAGAACGGGTACATAGTGTTGAGCACCTGGGCGAAGCTATAGGTCAGCGTGCCGTCGGCGTTGGCTGCGCGCCACATCAAACCCTGCGCCACCCCGGCGATCCACATCGAGGCGATGTACAGCACCACGCCGATGGTGGAGAGCCAGAAATGCCATTCGATGAGCTTGGTGCTGAACATCGATTCGCGGCCGAACAGGCGCGGAATCAGGTAGTACATCGAACCGATGGTGATCATCGCCACCCAGCCCAGTGCGCCGGAGTGCACGTGGCCAACCGTCCATTCGGTGTAGTGGCTCAATGCGTTCACCGTCTTGATCGCCATCATCGGGCCTTCAAAGGTGGACATGCCGTAGAACGACAGCGCGGTAACCAGGAATTTGAGGATCGGGTCGGTGCGCAGTTTGTGCCAGGCACCCGACAGCGTCATGATGCCGTTCATCATGCCGCCCCAGGAGGGGGCCAGCAGCATCAGCGAAAACACCATGCCCAGCGATTGCGCCCAGTCCGGCAGCGCGGTGTACTGCAGGTGGTGCGGACCCGCCCACATGTAGATGAAATTGAGCGACCAGAAGTGGACGACCGACAGGCGATAGGAATAAATCGGGCGGCCGGCCTGCTTCGGAATGAAGTAATACATCATGCCGAGGAAGGCGGTGGTGAGGAAAAAGCCTACCGCGTTATGGCCGTACCACCACTGCACCATGGCGTCCTGCACGCCGGCGTAGGCGGAGTAGGACTTGAACAGGGAGCCGCCGAACAGGGCGATCGGGATTTCTGCGTTATTGACGATATGCAGGATCGCGATGGTCAGAATATAAGCGCCGAAAAACCAGTTGGACACGTAGATGTGCTTGGTCTTGCGCTTGGCGATGGTGCCGAAGAACACCAGTGCATACGCCACCCAGACCAGCGTGATCAGAATGTCGATCGGCCATTCCAGTTCGGCGTATTCCTTGGAACTGGTGTACCCCATCGGCAGGGTGATCGCGGCCAGCACGATCACCGCCATCCAGCCCCAGAACGTGAAGGCGGCGAGCTTTTCAGCCCACAGCCGCACCTGGCAGGTGCGTTGCACGATGTAGTACGACACCGCGAACAGACCCGAACCGCCAAAAGCAAAAATCACCGCATTGGTATGCAGTGGACGCAGGCGGCCATACGACAGCCATTCAATACCGTAAGTCAGTTCCGGCCAGATCAGTTGCGCCGCCAGGGTCACCCCCACCAGCATGCCTACGATCCCCCATACCATAAACCCATTCCATTCGCATATGAAGATAAATATATCCACTTAAAAAAGTGTGTCAAGCTGTCGCACTCGGGAGCGCACCCTGTAGCGGGGTGAAAGAGCGCCGCAGCGGGGCTGCCACACCTGTTTTCCGGCGGGAATCGGGCTTAGACTTTATAGCTTTCAGCTCCTGCGCAATGTTTATGAAACATGTTTCCAGACCGGTCGCGACCCGCATTTGCTTCATTCGCCACGGCGAAACCCGCTGGAATGTGGAGAAGCGCATCCAGGGCCATACCGATATTCCGTTGAATGAGACCGGTCGGGCACAGGCGCTGGCGATGGCATTCAATGCGGCGCACCAGCGATTTGAGGCGATCTACAGCAGCGACCTGGTACGCGCGCAGGAAACCGCGCAGGCGCTTGCACAGCGCGAGGACCAGGCGGTCAAGCTGCTGCCGCAGCTGCGCGAACGGCATTTCGGCCTGTTCCAGGGCCTGACAGCCGCGCAGGCGGCTGCGCTGCACCCGGCGGCGCATGCGCACTATGCGTCGCGGGATCTGGATTACGACTTCGAAACCGGTGAATCGCTGCGCCGGTTTGCCGCCCGGGTGACGGAGGCGATCGACTGGCTGCTGCGGCATCATAGTGGGCAGACCCTCGCCGTAGTGAGCCACAGCGGTGTGCTGGACGTGGTATATCGCCGAGCCACCGGCCGGCCGCTGCATACGCCGCGCGATTTCGAGATTCCCAACTGCGCGCTCAACTGGTTCCATTTCGACAGCCAGGGCTGGCATCTGGACACCTGGGGCGACCGTCACCACTTGAGCGGGGTGCTGCTGGAGTCGCCGGAATGAGCGAGCGGATCCATTCGGTCGTGTTGCTGCGCCACGGTCACAGCGAGTGGAATCTCACCGACCGCTTTACCGGCTGGACCGACATCCCGCTGACCGAAGTGGGCCTGGCCGAGGCGGCCGCAGTCGGCCGGAAACTGGCGCAGGCCGGGTTTGTCTTCGACGAGGTGCATGGCTCGCTGCTGCAGCGCACGCGCCAGACGGCCGATGGGCTGCTCGCTGCAATGGGCACTCCCGCCGTGCCGATTTTTGCGTCCTGGCGGCTGAACGAGCGTCATTACGGCGCCTTGCAGGGCATGAACAAACAGGCAATTTCTGCGAAATGGGGCGAGACGGCTTCGCGCCGCTGGTGGCGCGGCTATGACGCGGCGCCACCCGCGCTGGAGCGCGACGATCCGCGCCATCCGCGCTTCGATCCGCTGTACGCGGCGCTGCCAGCGCAGCAGTTACCGGCCAGCGAAAGCCTGCGCGACTGCCAGCAGCGCACCCTGCCGTACTGGAACGAGGTGCTGCTGCCACGCCTGCACGCAGGACGCCGTTTGCTGGTGATCAGCCATGGCAACACCTTGCGCGGCCTGGTCATGCATCTGGATGGCTTGAGCGCCGAGGTGATGGAACGGGTGGAGATCCCGTCCGGGATGCCGCTGGTCTACCGCTTCGATGCAGCGGGCAGCGTGCTGGGGCACGAATGTCTGGAAGGCGACAGCGCCCGCTCCTGAGCTAGCTCGATGCCAGATCCTGCGCCAGCCCGGCGTGCGTGATGCGGCCGGCATGCACCTGCATCCCCTGCTTCAGTCCG
>NCHD01000010.1 GCA_002257045.1 Hydrogenophilales bacterium 16-61-112
GATTGGCACCCGCAATGCGGGCACGGTCCTGCGCCTGAAGGACGGCGAGACCCAGGTGCTGGCCGGCCTGATTTCGGACGAAGAGCGCAGTTCATCGAGTGGCATCCCGGGCCTGTCCGAAATTCCGATTCTGGGCCGTCTGTTCTCGACTCAGCGCGACGAACGCACGAAGACCGAAATCGTGTTGCTGATCACGCCTCACATCCTGCGCCACGCGCAGGCGCAACAGCCTGCGCTCACCGAGCTCAGGGGCGGCACCGATAGCAACATCGGTAGCGGCGGCGGCATAACTTTCACGGCGGCTCAGGACCCGACCCAGCCCGCAGCGCCGGCAGGCCAGCTGTACGTGCCGCCGGCCGCAGCAGCCGACGACGCAACGACGCCCGATGACGATGCATCGTTCCCGGCGACGGCGCCCCCCCGGCCACCGAACTCACGCTGCCGACAACGCCCCCCATTACCGGCCAACCAGCCCCTGCCACGCCTGCGAACTGACATGGCCGCCCGCCCGACCGGATTCAGCCTGATCGAATTGATGGTTACGCGGGCGATTCTCGCCCGGCTTGAGAGCGTGGCGGTCCCGTTCGCGCAACGGGTCCAGCAGCACCGGAAACGGAACTGCGTCACGCGTTGCGGCAGATACGCACGGCGCTCGACAGCTATCGACAAAACGTGAAGGATGGCCGTATCGAAGCGGCGGCCGACGCCAGCGGCTACCTGCCCGACCTCGATGCCCTGTGGCAAGGCGTGGACGACAAAGCAAAACCCAGTGCGAGCAAGCTCTATTTCCTGCACCGCCTGCCGCGCGATCTTTTTTTCCCGATTCGGCAGCGCCGCTGGCGTCCACCTGGGGCCTGCGCAGCTACGCCAGCCCGCCCGACGCCCCCCGCGCCCCCGCGCCCCCGCGCCCGGGCGCGACGTATTCAACGTCTATTCGCTATCGCCCGCCAGCGGCCTCCACGTCGTGCCCTATCGCGAATGGTGAATCGATGAAACGCCGCGGATTCACCCTGGTCGAGCTGATGGTCGTGATGGCGATCGTCGCACTCCTGCTGTCGCTGGCGCTGCCGCGCTATTTCAATCACCTCGACAGCGCGCGCTAAACCATACTGCGCCAGGACCTGGCGGTGATGCGCGACACCATCGACAAATATCACGGTGATCGCGGCCGCTACCCGGACAGCCTCGACACGCTGGTCGAGGCCCGCTATCTGCGAGCGTTGCCGGTCGATCCCATCACCGAGCGGGCCGATACCTGGCAGGTCGTCGCCCCGCCGGGCGACGACGCGAGCGCAGTCTTCGATATCCACAGCAACGCCCCTGGCAAGGGCCGCGACGGCACGGCCTATGCCGACGGGTAAATCCCGCCAGTCGGGATTTACCTACCTGTTCATCCTGATGCTGCTCGCGCTGATCGGCATGGGGCTCGCCGCGGCCGGCACCCTGTGGCGAACCGACGCGCAGAGTGCCCGCGAAGCCGAACTCCTGTTCGTCGGCGATCAAGACCGCGAGGCCATCCGCCGCTACTACGAGTTCGATCCGGCGCAACCGCGACTGCCGCAGACCATCGACGACCTGCTGCTGGACAACCGCCGCCCCACGTCGCTGCGGCATCTGCGCCGTGCCTATCGCGATCCGGTCACCGGCGGCGCGTTTTCCCTGATCCGGGCGGAGGACGGCGGCGGCATCAGCGGTGTGCACAGCCCGTCCTCCGATACGCCGCAGAAAAGCGCCGGATTCGCGCCGGCGTACGACAGTTTTGCCGACGCCGCCCGCTATGCCGACTGGCAGTTCGTGTTCAGCCCGGCCGCGAATGCCGAGAAATCCCCGGATGCCGCGCCGACCGGGCAACCGGCCCCTGACGCCACGGGTTCTCGATCCCCGGACAGGCATCGCCGCAGCAATTGCGGTTGTCGATACCGGGGCATTTCACGCGCCATTCTGTCCTGACACGATCAGAAAACCGCCCTGCAAACAACGGGTAAAGGCCCGCATTCGCGCGCTTTTTCGGCCCGACAATTGCCGGGGTGGCGACTCAGGGCGCTGTCGCTGTGCTATCAATCAGGCAGGTTGCATTTCCCACCACGACTTTGGGTGATCAAAGTTTTTTTGGAGCGAGCGCGTTATGCGAGCTGTCTCGATTTATGTATGGGCTGTCGCCATGACAATTGGAGCCTCGACCACAGTGGCGGGTCCTGCCACCGGAGATGTCGCGGCAGCGGCATGCACGAGTTGCCATGGCAAAGACGGCGCTGGCAATGCCGAAGCTGGGTTTCCCGCGCTGGCGCAACTGCCCCACAAGTATTTCATAAAGCAGATTGCCGACTTCAAGTCCGGCGCGCGCACCAGGACCAGAGACCTGCATGTCGGTGACAGCGAAGCCTCCGAAGGCTATGGCTACTACGTCAGTTTCATGAAGTCCGTCGCCAAGGCATTGAGCGCCGAGGATGCGGAAGCCGCAGCACGCTATTTCGAGGGCCTGGAACGGCCGACGCTCGTTCCGGTCGCGGCAGATCCTGCGGTGATCGCGCGTGGCAAGCAACTCGCAGTCAATGGCGACTGGGACCGCGAGATCCCCCCCTGCTTCAAGTGTCATGCCGTAGACGGCCGTGGCGTGGCGCCGTCATTTCCGCCGATCTCAGGACAGCACGCGGCATACACCGAAAGGCAATTGCAGGCGTGGAAGACCGGCAGCCGAACCAACGATCCGCAAAAGCTCATGAAGGCAACGGCGGAAAAACTCACGGATGACGAAATACGCTCGGTCGCCGCCTATCTGGCGACGCTCGGAACCCAGAGTCAAGGGGGAGGAAAATGAAAAAACCGGTGCAGTACTTGTTCTACATGCTGGCTCTGGGCGTCATCACCACGAGCTGTGCCAAACAGCCGGCCACGCGCACGACCGCCGACACGCTGCCTGTCACCGCCCCCGCGCCGACGCAAGACACGTCAGGATCGGCCAGGACCGCCGCGCCGGCCGCCAGCGTCGCGGGGCGGGGCGAAGCCGATTCGAAAAAGCCGGCGACGGCCAAGTTCGTACCGCCTTCCGAAAGCGCAATCCCGAAAAACGAATTCGGCGAGTCGGTGTTGCTGGGAAAAAAAATATTCATGAACACCCAGCAATACGCCAAGCGTTATGTAGGCAACGGCTTGAATTGTGCCAACTGTCATCTGGATAACGGTCGCAAGACAGACTCCGCGCCAATCTGGGCAGCGTACGTTCTTTACCCTGCCTATCGCGCAAAAACCGGGCAGATCGACACCATCCAGAGCCGTATCCAGGGATGTTTCATGTACAGCATGAATGGCACGGCGCCTGCCTTCGACAGCAAGGAAATGACGGCCCTGGTCACCTACCATTACTGGCTCGCCAGCGGCGCGCCGACCCGCGTCAAGATGACTGGCCAGGGTTTCCTGCAGCTGCCCAAACCGGCAAAGAGCCCGGATCTCGCGCGTGGCGAAGATGTGTTCAAGAACAATTGCGTGATTTGCCACGGGGCGAATGGTGAGGGCACAAAAGCCGCCAGTGGGGAGTACGCATTCCCGCCACTCTGGGGTAAAGACTCGTTCAATTGGGGCGCGGGCATGCACCGCATCGATACCGCCGCAGGCTTTATCAAAGTCAACATGCCTTATGGGCGCTTCGGCACCCTGAGCGACCAGGAGGCGTGGGATGTAGCCTTGTTCATGAATAGCCATGAGCGTCCAGGCGACCCGCGTTTCAAGGACAGCCTTGAAGCGACGCGCGACAAGAACCACGACGAAAACTGTCTCTACGGACGCACGCCCGGGCAACTCGCAGCGCTGCTCGAGAAAAAGGCAGCGAAAAAGGCCGAGGCGGATAAAGCCAAGGCCAGGGAATCGGATGACAAGGCGTCCAAGGAGCGGACCACGCCGCTATGGGATGGATATTCCCCCGCAACCGCGCATTAGGATCTCCGACCCCAATATGGCACAGCCGGTGAAACGGATGGATTTTTCTTCCGCCTGCACGCAGCGGCGGGAATGCTCCGCCGCATGCTTCCGGGCATGTTGGTCGACCTCTGGTCTGCGGACCGGCCCGTGTTGAATGTCGGAAAACGTCCTACCAGGAATATCCCTGCGCGCGCTCCCCACCCGCTTGACGCGTTGCCACGCAACACCCTGCAAGCCGCTCGCAATCCCAAACGAAGGGTTATCATGAAAAGACGCAAATTTCTTCAGTACACCGCTGCCACTGGACTTGGCCTGCTCGGCAGCGGTCTTGGATTCGGCGCCCGGGCCAGCGCGGAACCGGGCGCCCTGCCGGGGACCACCGGCACGGCGGGCGCGCACACGGCTGCCCCGCATATGCCCCTGCACATTCCGGGCGACAGCGGCCTCCTCGGCATGCTCGATATCACCACCGAGCACCTCACCCTCGATGCCCACAACACTACCTTGCGGCTGAGGCAGAACACGCCGTCGCCTTTTCAGGTCTGGTCGGCGAAATACGCCGGCAAGGATTATCAAAACCCGATCATCCGCATCAAGACCGGACAGCATTTTAACGCCCGTCTGCAGAATAACCTGAACGAGCCGAACATCATCCACTGGCACGGCCTGCACATACCCGGCGACATGGACGGACAACCCCGCAGCATGATCGATCCCGGGGGACATTTCGACTACGCCTTTGACGTGCCCAATCGCAGCGGGATGTATTGGTACCATTCGCATGCCCACCATCACACCGCCCAACAGGTGTATTTCGGCCTGGCAGGCATCTACATGGTCGAAGACGAAGACGAGCGCGCACTGCGCAACGCGCTGCAAATCGAACCGGGGCTGAACGAAATACCGCTGATCATTCAGGACAGACAGTTCAACAGTGCCGGCGAACTCACCTATGCATTCAATCCGATGCAGCACCACATGGGCCAGCTCGGCGACACTATCCTGGTCAATCTCACCCCGCACCCGAAACTGGAGATCACGAACCGTCTCTACCGGTTCCGGGTGCTGAACGGATCGAATTCCCGCATTTATAAACTGGCCTTCGTTCATGGCGACAAAATGCTGCCGTATTCGATCATAGGCACCGACGCCGGCTTGCTGGAGCGGGCTCACGTCACGCAGCAGGAATACATATCACCGGGCGAGCGGCTCGACATCGTGTTCGATGCCAGCCAGCTGCGTGCCGGTGACGAGGTCTATCTTAAAAGTCTTGCCTTCGATCCGCTGGAAGGCGGAACCATGCTCGGCATGGGCGAATTGATGGGCGGCGTGTCGGGCTGGGGCGGGACAGAGGGCGCCCGCCTCGATCTCGGCGCCGAATTCGAAATCATGAAAATCGCAGTCACCCGGGAAAGTCCGGCCCGGCCGTCCGGCATGATCCCACCCAAACTTTCGACCATCGCGCGCATCGATACCGGCGGCGCGGTGAGGCGGGATGTGCGGCTGACGGTGCGACGCATGCTGTGGCTGATCAACGGCGAAACCTTCACCCCCGATCGATACCCTCTGCAGAGCCGCAGCAACACCATCGAGCTGTGGGATATCCAGAACGCCGAAATGAGCATGCCCCACCCCATGCACATGCACGGCTTCTCGTTCCAGGTGGTCCAGCGCAGCAATAGTCCGAGCCAGGTGCGCGCACTGGCCCAGGACGAAAACGGACGGCTGATCACCGATCTTGGCTGGAAAGACACCATACTGGTGTGGCCGGGGGAGACCGTGCGCATCGCGACCGACTTTACGCATCCTTACAAGGGCGACCAGATTTACCTGTTCCACTGCCACAACCTGGAACACGAGGACCAGGGCATGATGGTGAACCATCTCGTCACCGCCGCGTAGAGGCCGGGCGATGTTCATGGAACGATCAACGCATCCTGTAGCGGCTCGATCCGCTGTCCGTCGGCATCGGCGAAACGCACCATATAGATGCCCTTGGAACTGAAACGCTGGCCGGGACCCAGGCTGAAGCGGGGATAGGCCTGCGGCGCGGAGGCCAGGCCCATGGTCTCGGGATAGTTCTCCACCCATTCCACCAGATAGTCGCGCAGATAATTGCCGCGCAGCCGGAGCATGCCTTCGGATAGCAGGTTGCAGGCTGCGAGGGTATTTCCCTGAAGTCGCTCGTCTGCGCGAGCGAGGCCGTATTTTTTCAGCCAGGGCCGCAGATAGCGCTGCATGCGTTGATCCCATCGCGCCGGGGCATCGAACCCGTAGGCGAGCACGGCTACTTTCCGCCACGCCGGGTTGAGTGGTGCTGCCTGCATCCCCGACAGAATGCCCGAAACCAGAACCGATTCCGTCCGGGGCGGCAACGGCACCCGCTGCATCAATCCGGCCAGCTCGGTTGGGGTCAGCCAGAGAACCAGCGCATCGTTTGCCGCAAGCCCGGAGAGCCGGTCTTGGTCGTTGTCCAAGCGCCACGTCTCCACCGGCACCCCACTGTCTGCCAGCGCCCGGGTCAGCATCTCCGCGGCCCGCTGAGCGCGATCAGACCGCCCCACCAGTTGAACGACCCGCCCCGAACGCAAAAGCGTTGAATCACGCGCCGCAAGCTGCCGTGCAAAGACCGCCGCCTCCAACCATAGGCCGCGTGAGAAATAAAAACTGTACCTGCCTGCCCCGGCGTCGGCGGCGGGCTGCACATTGGGAAAAAGGCAGGGCAATTCCGCGCGCTCGCAAAAAGCTTCGACCGGTGACCACGCCTCGCCACCCAAACCTGAAATCATGGCAAACACCGGCTGGCGCGCATGGTAATCGGCAAGCTGCCGGTGCCAACTCTGCGGCGGTCCCACCAGCGTCCAGACATGCAACTTCCAAAACTGGCGATCGCCGCTTTCCGCGTTGCCGGACGGCCCCTTTGTTTGATCAAGGGCATGCTCGGCGAAGCACGCGTTGAGCACGCCGATCATGGCCTCGCGATCGCCCGGCTCGACGCGGGGGGTTATCACTGTGGCGAAATGGACGACCCGTTCATCGACGCCTGGCGAGCGCTGCGGCGACAGGCTGCGCAAATAGACAGCGAGTGCCTTCATGGCTGCGTCGTCCAGTGTGTAGCGTGGCATCAGGATACTGAAGCGACGGCCATCGTTTGAATGGCCGTTACGGATCGCCTGCGCCAGGGTGCTTTCGTTGTAGGGCGCGCGGGTGCGGAACGGATAGTCGCGAAAGTCCATGCCCGGGGCGCGGCGAGGTGCGTAACCGTCTGGCAGGCGGGCGCCGAACAGCGCCGGGCCAGTGATGGGCGGAATGACATTGGCCCCTTCGGCAAGGCCCATTCCGCTGCGCTGATGGCACTGGACGCAGGCGGCGGCAGCGCCGACAAGGCGAGATCCTTCGCCGCGCGTCGCGGTCAGCGGTCGCCCTGAAGGCAGCCGGCCTTCGTGATAAATCGCGCGCCCTGCCGCAAGGTGCTGCGCGTCGGCCATGTCGAGCGCCGCGCTGTCGCCCGATCCGACCCAGACTCCAACCAGAAACCAGATGGCAACCTTCATCCAGGTGGCGCGGCGTCAGGCCGGAGGCTGCAGCAGCCGGCGATATTCCCTGACCAGATCATCCGCGGTGGCAAATCCGTCCAGACGAACCCAGGGCTGTCCGGGCGCGGCACGCATGAAAACCACCGGGCGGTGGTTCATCTTGTCGCCGTAATAAGCGCCGAATGCCTTTTGAAGCTGCATGCTCGCCTCCACGGTCCCGCCGTAATGCCGCCACTGGGGGCCGGCCTGATAGCGCTGTGCGTAAGCTGCAAGGCGCGCGGGCGTATCGTGTTCAGGATCGATGGAAACCGACATCATGCGCAGTTGCTTCGCCTCGTCGCCGAGCTTTTCCTGAAACCCGGCAAAGATATGACTCAGCATGGGGCACACGGCGGTGCACGTGGTGTAGATGAAGTTAAGCACCACCGGCTTGCCGTCCGCGAGTTCGGCGGGAAACGCCACTGGCGTGCCGTCGTCCCGCGTCAGGGTTATATGGGGCACGGCGATGTCATGCAAAGAGCGTCGATAACCCGGTTCTGCCGGGGCGTGATGATGCGCATGGTCGGCTTCGGCTTCCGCCGCAGCCGGCGCGGCAGCCAGCCCATCGAACGTCGCCATCGAAAGGACCATCAGGGGCGTGAAGAAGTACACAAGTACACCAGATTTTGGGGTCATGCATAGCGCCTGTCAGTAGTGGAACGAAACCCATCCGTGGTCCTGCCGATGCCGATGCGGCAACGACGGGCTGTCAATAGCGCTATGGTCCTGCGTTTACTCGACCCGGCGCGAAACATCGGGAGGTCGGCAGCCGACCCCCCGTTCGTATTGCCGAACACATTTTTTGCATGTGGTGACTACGCAGCGGGAGCAGCGGCCAGGATGGCTGGAGCGAGGTCCAGTTGTGCGGAGGAACCTGGCTGCTGCAACTCACTACGGCGATCTTCTCTGCGGTCCTCCCGGCGATCATGGCCCGCACAGGCGGAGAGAAGAACGACAAGACTCATCAAGGTCAGCATTTTCATCATGTTTCCTTTCATTAAAAACGGGACAAGCACAGTAACTATCAATTGCACGTTGAGGCGCCCCCTGCACAAGGCGGATTGTCGTGTGCAGTTCCCGGCCATCCGTCCCCTGCCCTTGCCGGATTCGCAAAGCCATCAAGGGCGCGACCCGGATAAGCCCGGTTATCGGGGCCATCCAGTGCGGCCAGCTTAATCGTTTTTCCTGTCTCCCTTGCGATCTTCCTTGTCTTATTTACCGCCGCCACGCCGGGGCTCGCCGGTAACGGTGTGCAACGGCCGAGCCAGCGCCCAGCCCCAGGAGTTGCCGATATACAGCGTATCGCCCAGCACAGTCGGATGGTTGTAGGTAAACGCCCCGCCGACCGGGTAAGTGTTCAACTGCGTACCGGTACGCGCATCGAAGGTGATCAGGCTGTCGCCCACGGGCTGGATCAGCCGGGAATGATCGACCACCACACCGGGACCCCAACTGGGTTTTCCGAGCGTCATCGCGACCGGGGTTTGCCATAGTTGCGTACCGTCGCGCACGTCGAGCGCAACCACCGCCTGATCCATCGGATTGCTCATGAAAACCGTGTTGTTGTCGATCACCGGGGTCGGGCCCACGAAGCCGTAGGGCGGCACGCCGGAACTCAGCGCCTGGGTCCAGACGATGTCGCCGGTTTTCGCGTTCAGTGCAAAGGCGGTCAGCGTGACCGGGCCGTCGAGCGTATCCTCACCAACAAAAATACTGCTGACCACCAGGCCGCGATTCTGGTCCACGGCAGGCGAGACAGCGGAAAAGCCGGTGACATAGGTATCGGGGAAGGTCTGTTTCCAGACGATGCTGGCGTCATCGAGATTGATGGCGACGAATTCGTCCGGCATGGCCTTGCCCACAACCATGATCGGCGCCTGACTGCCGGGTTGACGGTAAATGTTCGCTGAGCTGATCGAGTTGAAGCCGCCCAGACTGACTTTGGGCGAACCGACGCCGTTCATGAATGTGCTCACCGGCGCCCCCGTCTCGGCGTTGATCGCCCAGATCCGCCCGTCGCCAGCGACCCAATACAGATTGCCCTTGTCATACAACGGGGTCATGGCGCTGGTTGCGCCTGCGGTATAAAAGGTCCATTTTTCCACCCCGGTCTCGGGATCAAGCCCGGTCAGGTGCTGGAATCCGCTGCCGGCCTGGGTGCTGGCCGAATCTGCCCGGAACGTGGCCGTTGACCCCAGCGGAAAATGCGGGTCGCCTGCGCTGACCACGACGGTCTTGGGTGTCACCAGCGGCTGACCGAAGTTTGCATTGCTGGTACGGTACGTCCAGATCACCTTGCCCGTGGTGGCGTTCAACGCGTTGATCGTGTTGCGATCGCTGCCGACATAACTGATGCCGTTGACCTGGGTGATGCCCGTGCCCACGCCAAAGGCGAGGTGCGTCATGTGAGTGGCGGCCTCGGTACCAAATATGGCTTCATTCCGTGGCGGTGCATTCAGCGGAATCGCATCGTTCATCGGCGTACTCCAGGAAATGCCGTCCGGTCCGTTGGGAACGAACGCGTTATTCTCCTGCCCCCCCGCGTACGCCAGCCAGGTCACAGGAAACGCTTTAGCCTGCTTTTTGCTTGGCAACGCTGCTGCATCAAAGTAAATGGGCTTTTGTGCGGGGATCGGGTGTGGCGGTGGAAACGGCCGCTGACCGAAGCCCGGCGAACTCATCAGGTAATCGAGTGGCGCCGCGAACACCCATCCGGACAGTGCCCCCAGATAAACCATATTGCCCAACACGGCCGGCTGGTTGGCAGAGAAAGCAGAGAAGGTTCCGGGCGTTTCGAAATCGTTGAGTATCACGCCGGTGGCGGCGTCGAAAGTCCGTATGTCGCGCCCTTCCACATGCAGGATCTTGCCGTCGATATAGACGCCCGCAGCGTGTCCGCGGTGGCGTTGATTGGGGGTGTCGTCGGGTTCTTCCAGGCTGGTGGCCCATATCAACGCGCCCGTCGTGATGTTGTAGGCACGATAGGTCTCGTTGAGCGGATTGCCCATATAAACCACGTCGCCGTTCACCATGGGCACCGAGCCTTTGAAACCGGGAATCGCAGGGCCGGTGCCGCCCGAAGCGGACCAGCGCACCGCGCCGGTCGTCGCATCGAGCGCGTACACCACGAGATCGAATACCCCGCTGGTGGCGGTCGACGTGAATACATTGGTGATGACGACGCCATTGACCTGATCCACCACGACCGGAGTGTCGCCGGGCGCGTTGGAGGAAGCGCCAACCGGTGTATAGGACCAGCCCAGCACCGGCGCTGCCGGATTGGTCACGTCCACCGCAATGATTCTGCCCGGCCGGTTCACCCCATAGGTGATGAACAGGCGGCCGTCTGCGGTCTTGAACCAGTTCGGCGACGCCAGACCGGAATATCCTTCTCCGGGGTTGGTGAACGTCGACAGCAGCGCACCGCTGCTGGCATTCAATATATATAGGTGGCCGTCACCGTTGGTGATGTAGAGCTTGCCGTCCTTGTAGATCGGGGACGGGCGTGATGCGCCCATAGTATCGAAGCGCCACAATTGCGCACCGGTCAAACCGTCCAGGGCATAGACCGACGAGAACGACGCGCCGCGGTCATGGGTCATGCCGTTCTTGAAGCGAATGGTGTTTTCGAGGTTGTAGTTGGCGTCGCCGGACGACACGAACACGATGGGGCGGCCGCCGATCTTTTCGACCGCGACCTGGCTATTGCCAGCGGTGCTGATCAGCTTCGTCTTCCAGATGGGTGCGCCGGTCCTGGCCTCGACCGCCCACACCTCGTTGCGGCTCAGGGGCGAGTAGACGATACCGTCGACGACCGAGACACCCATCAAGTTGCCTAACGTGCCCGCGACCGCCGATCCCCAGCTCTGGGTGCCATCGTCCGGGAAAGCAGGAATCGCGCCCGACAAACGCAGAAACTCGTCGCCAGTCAGCGGGGCGGCCCAGAATACGCCGCTACGCAAAAACTCGGGCGCGTCGGCCGGTATGGGAAACAGCGTGTTGTGCTGCTGGTTGAACCCCAATTGATTCCAGCGCTCCGGAAAAGCCGAACGCGCATCCGCGTCGGCATAGGTCGTTGCCGGCTTGAACGTCAGCAAGGCATCGAGATTTTCCGGCATGCTGCAATTGAACATTTGCTCGGTGCGCAAGGTTTCAGGATTGCACGGCGGGCCGTCGCTGGCCACGACCGGGGTCAGGGCGAACGCCTGCGCTACGCATAAAGCCGTGAGGCGGAGTGAGAAATCGGCAAGGGTTTTCATGAGTGTTCTCCAGTAATATAGTCAGGTTTCAGATGGCAGTGGCCATCGTTCACCGGGTGTCTGCCAGGCGGCCGGGCAATGCGTGTCCGGCCGCCACTGCTGATAGGTCTCGTACTGACATATCCGTGCATTCATGGCACGGGGCTTGATCAATCATCTTCATCCTCCTCCTTGTCGCCTGTCACCTGTTTCACCGGCAGCGCGGTAACCCAGCCCCACGAGTTGCCGATGTAGAGCGTTTTTCCAATCACGGTGGGATGGTTGTATGTCATCGAACCGCCGAGCGTGAGCTGATTGAGCTCGCTGCCGGTTTTGGCGTCGAAGGTATACAGCGTGGGGCCGACGGGTTGAATCAGCTTCCCTTTCACCAGCACGCCCGGTCCCCAGCTCAGGCGACCCGGCAAGGTGGTGACTGGAGACCGCCACTCGATAGCGCCGGTCATCAGGTCCAGTGCGACCACATCGTTGCCGATCGGGTTGTTCATATACGCCGTGTCTCGGTCGAGTAAGGGCGTGGGGCCGACGAAACCGCCGACCGGAATCGCGCCGGTGGCGATGGCTTGTTTCCACACCACTTGCCCGGTCGTGGCATTCAGCGCGAACGCCAGTTGGGTAATCGTGTTGTTCGCGACATCGGCATCAATCAGGACCGTACCGACGACCAGGCCACTTATCTGGCTCACCGCCGGCGGTACCGTCGCGAATCCGGTCAGATAGCTGACGCCGGCGGCTGCCAGGTCTTGCGTCCAGACCACGGCTGCTGTTGCCAGATCGATCGCCACCATGCGGTTAGGCATGCTCATGCCCACCACCATGATGTCAGTGCCGCCCTTGCGATAGACGTTTGCCGAAGAAATCGCATTGAATCCACCCAGCGACAGCACGGGCAGGCCGTCTACGTCCATGAACGGGGCGACCGGCTCGCCGCTATCGGCATTGACTGCCCATACCTTGCCTTCGCCGTTCACCCAGTACAGATTGTCCTTGCTGTAAAGCGGGGTCATCGAACTGGTTCCCAGGCCACTGAACACGGTCCATTTTTCGACGCCCGTGAGCGGATTGAAGCCGCGCATATAGCCCCAGTTGTCGCCGACCGAAGTGGCCGGCGAGCGGGTCCGGAACGCACCCGTGCCGCCCAGACTCAGCCATGGATCGCCACCACCGAGCACCACGGTGTTGGGCGTGACGACGGGTTGGCCGAAATTGGCATTCTGGGTGCGCGCGCGCCAGATCACTTTTCCGGTGGAGGCGTTCAGGGCGTTGACCGAGAAACGATCGCTGCCTGTGTACAGGATGCCGTTCGCAGGTGAGACGCCGGAGCCGACGCCCACATACTGATGCATCATGTGACTGGCGATCTCGTCGCCATATAGCGCGGCGTCGAGGGGCGGCGACTCGAGGGGGTAGGCATCCTTGAGCGGGGTTTGCCAGGCGATTTTGCCGGGCCCCTTGGGCAAGTAGCTGTTGTGGTCCTGGCCGCCGGCATAAGCCAGCCATTCTTTGGGAAACTCCTTCGCCTGCTGCTTGTTTGGCAAGGCGGCAGCATTGAGCATTTCCGGCAGGATGGGCGGTAGCGGCAGGGATTCGATCGGCAACAGGCCTCGATCCACGCCGGACTGGCTCATGATGAAATCGACAGGGGCAGCGAAGACCCAGCCCGAGATAGACGACTGAATCATCAGCTTGCCGATGATCACCGGCTGGTTGATGCCCCAGACGGCAAACAGTCCGGGATTTTCAAAACGGTTGAGTTCGACGCCGGTTGCGGCATCCAGGGTGTGGATGTCACGTCCCTCGGCGACGATCACCTTGCCCTCGTAGAAAACCGCTGCCGACCGTGGCCGATGGGTGAATTCCGGCAGGTCGTCCGGTTCACGGAAATCGGTCACCCATAGACGCGTACCGCTGACCGCATCGAATGCCTGAAATGTGCCGTTGGACGTGTTGCCTGCGTAGACCACGCCATCGTGCACCATGGGCACGCTGCCCTTGAAGCCGGGAGGACTGTCGCCCTCGCCCATCAAGTGGCTCCACACGACGGCACCGGTGGTGGCATTGAGCGCGAGCATGTTCAGATCAAACACTGGCGCTGCATCCGTCCCCGTGTTGATAAACACCGTGGTGTACACCAATCCGAGATCGGGATCGACCGCGGCGGAAGTGTCGCCCGGCGCATTGGCCGTGGCGTCCACAGGCGTATGTGTCCATGCCAGCGTCGGCGCAGTGGGATTGGTCACGTCCATCGCCAGGATACGACGCGGTCGAATGGTGCCGTAATAAATCAACTCGCGTCCATCCGCTGTGGTGTACCAGTTCGCCGCAGCAAGCCCGCTAAAGCCTTTACCGGGGTTGGTGACATTGCCCAATTCCGCACCGCTCGCGGCGTCCAGCACGATGAACTTGTTGTTATTGGTGGTGACGTACAACTTGCCGTTGCGGTAGACCGGCGTCGGTCGTGCCGAACCCCTGGTGTCGTAACGCCAGACCTGTTCTCCCGTCAGACCGTCGAAAGCGTAGATCCCGGAAAAGTTGGCGCCGCGAAAATGTGGCTTGTCGTTGGTGAAATCGATCGCGTTCTGAACGGTAAAGGCGGCATCGCCCACCGGTGAAAACACCATCAGCCGACCGCCGACTTCCTCGACTAGCGCCTGGCCCATCCCGGCGGCGGTGGTAACCTCCTTGTGCCAGATTGGTACGCCCGTGTCGGCCCGTATCGCCCATATATCGCGACGTCCGTTCTGTACATAGGCGATGCCGCGCGCGACCGACGGGCCCATCACGTTCCCGAGATACTGCGACGTGGTCGATCCCCATGCCTCAGCGTCGCCGCTGGCCGGTAGTGCGCGCCGAATATCCATGAAATCGAGGCCCGTGAGCGGCGCAGCCCAGAAGGTCCCCTGCTGGAGGAATTCGGGAGCATCGGCAGACACGCCGAACACCGGGTTATGGCGCTGGTTGAACCCGAGTTGACTCCAGTTCTGGGGAAAATGCGCCGCGCCCGCGATGGCCGGCGCGGACGCGCGGGCCACGGTAGGCACAGAGCGGCTGGTGGTGGGCAACGGTTTGACCACGAGTTTCGGATTCGATGTATACGCCTCGCAGCGGAACATCTCGGGAGTCCCGACCTTGTCTGGCGAACAAGGCTTGGGTTTGGGGGCGGCACTGGCGTTGGCGGACAACGTGAACGATCCCGCCGCGATCAACGCAACCAGTAAGCGGGATCGCCAGACTTGGTTCGTGTTCATTTGATACTCCTTTTGCGCGGCTGCAGGGCCTGACGCTTTATTGGAAACAAGTGGAAGTGCGAAAGCCCAGCACCCTGAAACAGAAAGCGTCGCATGTTGTCCATCACCCGATGCCCCGCCAGATTGCAAATCCAGCACTGAAGAACATGCTGCGTACTGGACCGGTGCTGCATGACAAGTACGCCTCAGAAGAAAGGCTGCCCGTTCGTACAAGGAGCAGCCCTTCATTTCGATCCCAAAAGCCTTTTAGAAAATCGTCGGTACGCCGAGCAGGGGCTGGATTTCAGGGTTTCCGTAGACCGGTGCCGGCAATGCGAACAGGTTGTTCACCCGGCCCATCTCCGGATTGGCGACATTGTTTTTCAGGTAGTTCGCCACCACTGCGGTCCCGTCAAGCGCTTCCTCGTCGGCACCCTTGACGACCGTCACGGCCGCCTGGGTTCTGATGCCGCCGACCACCTGCGGATCCTGTGCATACCAGTAACCAGCGAAGGTATAGGATGCAAGCGGATCGAGCGGCTCCCAGGTACCGGTCGCAGCCCGCTGGATGCGGACGTTGGAAATACGCGAACCCAATGGTCTATAGGCATCGATATCCATCCGCACCCCGCCATACCCATTCAGCCAGCCGCCTGTCCAGGCGAAGACATCAGGATTCAGTGAGCCGTTAGCGCTATTCTCGATATTGTTTTTAATCTGTTGGCCGGTGAGGGTGATCTTGGCAATTTGCGGACCAATGGGAATATGGTGATAGATGTCCTCAAGCTTGATCGGGCCAGGTCGAACACGCGTGCCGTAGCGGAAGCCACGGAAATGACCGATATCGGCACCAGCCTGATCCCGGAACACGTCGGCATAGAAGTTAGACGAACTGCCTTCCAGAACCCCGGGGATGGGATGGTCCGAAAAGTTGCCGCGGTAAAGATCGATCTCGGCTATGCCGACTACTTTGTCGATCGGGGTGGCCAGCACGGTGCCGTTGATCGGATTGGTGTGTGCCACCAATGCGGGGCCTTTGACAAAAGGGGCACGGATATTTCTGACCAGACTGTCGATACCCTTGTCCGCCTTGATATCGTCCGTGATGTGGTGCAATGCATAGGCGTATGAGGCAATTTTCTTGCCGCCTTCACCAGGGTTGATCACTAGGTCCAGCTGAGCGATACGCGTGCCGTCCTGACCGGCTTCGGACACAATCGCACCACTTTCTGCAATGATTTCACGTGGTGTTTCCTCGTGCATGTCCGAGGACAACACAATGTCGATTTCCGGATTGGCGTTGGCAATCAAGACGTTTTTCGCCAGACCGAACTCGGAAACCAGAATGATCAGGTCGACTTTTTCCTCATGTTTCAACTTGTCTACATAACCGGGGATTTCTTCAGCGTCTGCGGTAAAGTCGATCCCGACCGTCACGAACGGTCCCAGCGCATTGATCGCCCGCTCGCTTGACAAGCCAAGCACGCCGATCTTGACGCCATTAACATTCTTCACAAAATAAGGCGGCAAGAGCAAATTGGTCGTGCCGGCGTGATAGACGTTGGCAGCGACCGCACCGTATCGGGTTGCGGAAGGCCCTGTGCCGGTGCCGACTCCGAACAACTCGAGGAACCGGTCCTTGCCATACAAGTAGTCCCAGTTACCGGGGGCCATGCCTTCAATGCCGAAACGGTCCAGCACATCAATCAGCGCCTGGCCACGCGTGTAAAGTGCTTCGGCGCTGCCCTGAATGGTGTCGCCAGTATTGAATAGCACGACATTCTTTTTTTCCTGGCGAATTTGTTCGATCTTGGTGAACATCCGCGCCAGGCCCCCTTCTTCACCGCCCTCACCTTCGTCGCGCAGAGTCGGCCTGGGAATCATGTGGCCATGGATATCGCCGATTTGCACCAGAGTGATTTTGATGCCGCCATTCGAAGACGCTTTCTCCGCTTTGGCACTATCGCCGGCGAGCGCCAGCCCACCGGACGTGGCAGCAAACAACACGACAGCCCCCAGAACGTCCCACGCGCGCAGCTGACTATAAAATCCAGCAGTGCGAGTTGTCGCACCGCTAGCTGGATTGTAACGATCGGCAATATTAAAAATTTTCATGTCAGCCTCCATCAAGTCGTGTTGTTCACAAGAATTCGAGGGATGAAATCGGGTCCGTTTTCCGGAATGCATCTCCGGCATGCGTCACCAGTAAAACGTCAAGTCCATCTCCCTTGTGAGCATTACAGTTCGCAGCGCGGACCTAAACAATCCTCGAAATCACTACGCCGTGATATGGCGGGTATTGATTTTGGAAGAGGCAAGACCTGGCCGAACCGCAGGCCGATACAATAAAAGCCCTTCAAACCAATCCCTTCTGGCGTCAACCCGTGCCTCCCTAGCTGCATCGGCAGGCACGTCACGGCAGCCAACGCCGGTGTGTCAGCTGTGCCCGCAATGTCGTTTCCGGATGAGGGAGCAGATCGAACCCGAACGGATACGCGTCAGTCGCTGCCTACGTAGCGTGTCGCCTCGTCCTACGGGAAGTGAAGCGCCGCACGGACAGCAACAGGCGACGATCGGCCATATACTCGTATGGTTCGCGACAAGTTCGTAGTTCGAATGGTTTGCCTGGCTTGTCGGCAGAGCTGTTTCGGTGCGTCACTGTTCGAAACACCCGGTAACTGACGGTAATACGGGTTGCTGAAATAATTACATGCTTAAAGATTGGTCTCGTAGCTCTGCCATGGCTTTAATCCAGGCGACTCAGGCACAGTCAAAAATGAACCAAGGGCCGTAATGAACGCTATCGATAACGTCCACGATGCAAGAGGGTTTTTGTCGCCAGTCGAATACTCAACGCGTCCCCGCGCCGGGTTTTCAAGGACGCTGCTAAACGCGCTGTTGGCGTTTGGCGTGTCGATGACGGTCCTTGGTGGTTCAAGTGCAGCAACCCCGGACCCGGCAGTCACGATCACCTTCATCCATTTCAACGACCTTCATGCGCATTTGACGCCGCATGCCGACCTCGTTCCCGACGCGCCTGCGGGACAGACTTCCACGCAAACCCGGGTCGTCGAACGCGGCGGAATCGCGCGCTTGTCGACGATGGTTAAGCGCATTCGCGCCGATAATCCCAATTCAATCTTCATGAATATCGGCGATACCTACCATGGCGGAGTCGAAGCGCTGTTCACCAATGGCAATGCGATTGTCGATCCAGTCAACGCCTTGAATATCGACGTCGGCGTGGTGGGCAACTGGGATTTTGCCTACGGTCCCCTGGTGACCCGCATGCGTTACAGCAATTTGCCGATCACCAAAATCATGGGTGCCGTGCAGCGTCGGGGCGGCTCGATGAAACGCAACGGGCCATTGAGCCGTATGCGTGGCAAATCCTCGGCGACGGGCGAAGACGCAGCGACCGAAAGGATGATGCCCTTCGGTGAAATCAAGCGCCCCACTTTTCCCAACCTCGCCGCCAACGTGACCGTTACGATGCCGCCGATGCGGCGTGGACAGCTGCTCATGCCAGCGACCCTGATCAAGGAAATGGACGGGGTGAAAGTGGGCATGATCGGCTTGACTTCGGACATGGTGCCACGCATGCACAAGATGCTGGCAATGGGCCTGTCGTTTGTTGAAGGCGAGGAAAACTACCGTGAGCTCGTCAACCGCCACCAGAAAAAATTGCGGGCAGAGGGTGCGGATGTCGTCGTCCTCATGAGCGAACTGGGCATTCAGAAAAACTACCGTCTCGCGCAAATCATTGATCCGGGTGTGGACGTCATATTCTCGGCGCACACCCACGAAGCCATCTACCAGCCGTTGGTCTCCCGCAGCGGTGCGCTCGTGGTCGAGGCGGGTAACGACGGCAACTTGGGGCGGATGGACGTGACGGTCAAGGGCGGCAAGGTGGTGGAGCGCCGCTGGAAGCTCAGCGCCATCGACCGCAGCATTCCGGAAGACCCCGAGATCAGGGCGCTGGTCGACAAGGCACGCGCACCGTTTCTGGCGAAGAACGTGAACATGGGCATTCCCATGCCGATGATGAAGCAAAAACTGACACGGCCGATCGACACCGTCATCGGTCACACCAATGTCGTGCTGGACCGCCGACAGGTGGTCGGCAGCCGGTTCAACAATCTGATGGGCGCGATTTTGCTACGCAAGTCGGGAACCGATGTGGCGATAACCCCCGGATTCCGGTTCGATAGCGTCGTGCCGGCCAGCGACAGTCCGGGTTTCGCTTCCGATGCCAGGGGCATGATGGAGGGGCGCAATACGCCAGTCGAAGACAACACCGTGGCGGCAGGCGACATCACGCTCGAAGATGCCTATCGGTTCTTCCCTGTTCCGTATACGCTATCGACTGCAGAAATCAGCGGCGCCGGCTTGAAAAACGTCATGGAGGCGGCTCTGACCAACGTGTTTTCGCCCGATGTCTTCAAGCAGTCCGGAGGCTGGCTGGAGGGATTCTCCGGTCTCGGCGCTGTGCTCAGACTCGACGATGGGGACGGCGATCGCATTACCCGTCTGTCGCTGGACAAGACCGGCAAGCCCATCACTTCGACACAGGTGTTAACGGTGACCGGGTGTTCGCGACCGATGGACCCGGACGACACCCTGTGCAGCTATCCCGGATTCAGGAACGTCAAACCGCTTGTTAACGAAGCCACAGGCAACCCCTGGACGCCGGTCGATCTTTTTGTCGATGCGATGGCCCAGGGTGTGCGCCCTGGCGATACGAAATCGGGCCTGCGGGCTACAAGCGCCACGCCCATGTGGCCGCAGGCACCGTTCATTCAGCCTTTGCTGGGTACGGGTGGGCACCGATAAAAGCGGCGACCGATATCCGGGAGAACGAGCAGCGTCCGGGCGAATGGCTGCTCCGGTATCAAGCACAGGCAGCGTCAGAACCAGGCTCCGTATAGCCAGGATGCCGGTACGCAGCAACATAAAAACCTGGGATAACGGGTGACAAGGGGTTTTGCATGCTGGGTTGCACTTTGCTACGCTACAAGCGTCGCCGACGACGACGCGTCATGACAAAATCATTACGCCAGCAGCCGGAACACATGGCTGGATTCGCGTTGAAAACCCTGCCGTGCAAGTCAAAAAGACGAGCAGCCGGCTTCTGTCAACACCAACAACAAAATAACAAAATAAAAATGCGGAGTAGACCATGAACAATTCATACAGCGAACGAGCCCTGAAATTCAAACCCTTGACCAGCGACTGGGAAAACCATGTGCCTCAGGTTTGTCCTTCCCGCAACGCCGGGCAGACCAGCATCTGGCAAACCAACGAACTCGAGGGTGATGAACTTAATAGCTTCATCGAGCGCCACAGCGCGATCCACGCCTATGGCCAGAAAATCCTGCAAGGCATCCACCGGGATTTTTCCGACCAGAATGATCTTCTGGTATTGACCGACGCCCAGGGCCGCCTTATTACGCTTTACTCGTCTTCGAATATCCTGCTGCACATCACCAGTAATGGGATGCTTTTTCGCCCTGGCGTTTTGCTCAACGAATCCAGTTGTGGTTCCAATGCGATCCTGTTGGCGCTGCGCTACTATGAAACGATGATAAGCACGCGCGCGGGTACCGAAAGTGCGCCGTTCAAAAACTGCGCGACGGTTGCCGTGCCACTGCTCGAATCCAACCAGAAACCCTTGGCCTGCATTGCCCTTTTCAATGGGTGCGAAGGATCGCTGGGCGAAAAGCTGCTGCTGACGAAATTCGTCGCGCGCGCGTTTTCCCAGTTTTTCGACAGCGCCATCATGAATGAGATAGAACCGAACCTGGGCGCCGCCACCCGAGTTGGCACAGTCGTCTCCGACACGCCAAACTTTGGACCCACTGCGGCGCCCTCCCGCACCGGGGTAGAAGACCGTCGTCGCGGCGACCGGCGCCAAAACCTGCCGATGGCGTGGCCGGAACGCATGGATATCAAACTGACGCCTCGCCAGCATCAGGTTCTGATGTTGTTTGCACAGGGAAAAGGCTACAAGACGATCGCACGCGAAATCGGCATTACCTCGTATAAAACTGTCGAGGAACATCTGGATGCGGTGCGGGAAAAACTCAACGTGTTGAGCCGGCGCGAATGCATTCAAAAGGCAATATCGCTGGGCCTCATATGAGCTGGCCCGGCACTGACTGACTTTATTCCGGCCCCGACAGACTTTAGTAATACCTTTCACCCCCACGCCAAGGAACTCTATGTCGATTTAGCACTCATTAGACGCGAGTGCTAAAATGAGCGCATAGGAGGAAATACAACCATGAGTCAGTCCATGTCGTTACCTATTCCCTCGGCCTACAGCCAGGAAAGCTATATCCAGACGGTTAACCGCTACCCCATGCTCACGCTGGAAGATGAGCAGCGGCTGGCGCGTGCCTGGCATGACCACGAAGACGTCGATGCCGCCCGCCAGCTGGTCGTGTCGCACCTGCGTGTGGTGGTGAGCGTGGCGCGGCATTATCTGGGGTACGGCTTGCCGCATGCCGACCTGATCCAGGAAGGCAATGTCGGCCTGATGAAAGCGGTCAAGCGTTTCGATCCCGATCGCGGCGTGCGCCTGGTGTCCTTCGCGCTACACTGGATTCGTGCCGAAATTCACGAGTACGTGCTGAAAAACTGGCGCCTGGTCAAAGTCGCTACCACCAAATCGCAGCGCAAGCTGTTTTTCAACCTGCGCAGCCTGAAACAATCGCTCAACAGCATGACGCTTCAGGAAGCCGACGCCATGGCGCGCGAACTGAATGTGAGCCGCAAGGATGTACTGGAGATGGAGACCCGGATGTCCGGGCATGATGTCTCGATCGACCCCACTTTTGACGACGGCGAAGAGGGCTACAGTCCACTGGCCTATCTGGCGAGTCCCGACGAAAACCCGGCACAGCTTCTGGAACGCGAGCAGACCGAACGTCTGCGGCACACCAGTCTGATTGCCGCGCTGGAAAACCTGGACGATCGCAGTCGCCACATTATCAAGGCACGCTGGCTGACAGAGGGCGAGGTCGCGACCCTGCACGAACTTGCCGCGCAATATGGCATCTCGGCCGAGCGGATTCGGCAGATCGAAGCGCGCGCACTGCAAAAAATGCGGATGGTGATTCCGGCTTAAGAACGCAAGCCCGCCACTAAAAACCCCCGCCACTGAGTACAGTGGCGGGGGTTTTTATTGGCCCTTAACGGCTACGGTTTAAAAGAACGAGGCGATCAGGACGGAAAGAACGCTGATCCAGGCCCAGGTGATCAAGGCCACGACCAGTACCATCGGAAAATTCTGGAAAGTCATCAGTTGTTTCATGTCGCATACTCCATTCTAAGTTAGGGCATTTTAATTTACTTATCTTCGCTGCTCAAGCGGCGAGTCGGTAAAAGCGGATCGTCGTCGTCCATCAAAATTCGTTCAGCCGGACCTTCCATGTCGTCAAACTGCCCACTTTTGATCGACCAGAACACGCCGACCACAATCAGCAGCACGAATAAACCAGACAGCAGGAAAAGAAACCCCATGATGCCACTCATGGTTCGGTCAGCTCCTGGATCTGGTGGTAATGCAGCTTGCCGTCCTGCATCAGTCGCATTTCAACCAGCCAGCGCCCGGTTGCCGGCAGCGTGAGCACGCCGGCATAGACTCCGGACTCGACTGAATCCAGCGCCAGGATCAACTCAGGCTCCGCAACGCCCGCGCGCAGCAGGCGAACTTCCGCAGCCACCCGCTCGACCGGCAAGCCAGTACGATCCTTGACGCGGACTTGAATCAGGTTCGCTTTGCCAAGGCCATCAAGACCCGACACCTCCACCTGCCAGCCCAGTTGCGACTCGCGATGTGTCTCGCTCAATTCAGACGACACGGCTTTAGCCGCATTTTGACCATGCGGCACCACGCCGGAAAACCCACTGTAAACCGCCCCGCCCTGGCTACCCAACCACCATTCTGCGATCGGTTCAGGCAGACCCTTAGTTGCGATCTGCAAGAGTGCTGCATTCAGGAACGCCAAACCGATGAAAAAAGCGACCAGCAATTTTGGCGCCCAGTGCATCTTCTTGCCGCCGCGCCGCCGGAACTCGGTCAGGGCATACAGCACCAGCGCTGTCGCGGAGAAAACCGAGATATGCATGGCGATCACATCAAGCCCCGGCCAGCGACCGATCGTCAGCCCGAAATAGGCCATCAACGGAATGATCGCTGCCAGCACGGCGCGCAACATCGGCGGCACGCTTCGTAACAAGCCGATAGTGGCGTAAAGGACGAGAACGGCCAGCAAGCCGCCAAACAGGGTCATCATTGTTGTCATGGGCGAAGGCTCGGTTTGTCGAAGTGCACCACTTCAACACGCGTTTCATCGGGTTTGCCGTTGGGGGTGATGAGGATCTCGAATTGGTGGATCTTTGAAGCCAGATCAGGTGGCAGGTGCACGCTGGCCTGCACCAGGCCGCTGTGGCCCGGCTTGATGGTGATTTCGCGGAAATGACCCAGGTCAAGGGCTGATTCGGGTATGCCCCGGGCCGAAAATGTATAGGTCTGCGGTTCTGCCGCCTTGTTTGTAATGCGGATTTGATAGCGGTTCCGGATATCGCCATTCGACAACACAACATAGAGCGGCTGGCGAACCTGACTCACCGCGCGATCAAAACTGCCGCGTGTGCTGATGCTGTAGACAAGGTAAGCACTCATCAAGACCAAAGCGACGCCATAGCCGATGATTTTCAGGCGCTTCCACTCCAGTTTGACAGGAGCGGGGCTGGGCAAAGCCAGATTTTTTTCGGAATCGTACCGAATGAGTCCGCGCGGAAAGTCGAACGAATCCATGATGGTATTGCAGGCATCGATACACAGGCCGCACGAGATGCATTTATATTGCAGCCCGTCACGGATGTCGATTCCGACCGGGCACACCTGCACGCACAGGCCGCAATCGATGCAATCCCCCAAGCCCTGCTCATGTCGTTCCGCAAGCGCGCGTTCACCGGAATTGCGATTTACGCGCCGGCGCTCCTGCACAACTGTGGACTCAGCGAGTTCCCGCCCCCGGCGTTCCACCACGATGCCGCGTCCAGCACGCACGCTTGCGCGGCCGTGCGTGCCTTCGCCGCGCGCGGCATCGTAATGCACCGCCAGCGTTTCGGGTTCATACATCACGCTCTGAAATCGGCCATACGGACAAATATACGTGCAAATCTGCTCACGCATCAATCCGGCAGCCGCATACGTCGCCAGGGTCAGAATGCTGACTGTAATGTACGCCGCAGCAGCGGCCTGGCCCGTAAAAAACGCCAGCACCAGGTCAGGCGCATAGGCGAAGTAGGCCGCAAAAGTCATCCCTGTCCAGAAAGAAACCAGCAGCCATGCCGCATGCGTGCTGCCAATCTTGAGCAGTTTTTCCTGGTTCCACGGTTGCCGGAACAGCCTTACCCGAGCCGGGCGCTCACCCTGTATCTTGGATTCGATCCAGATGAAAAAATCGGTCCACAAGGTCTGGAAGCAAAAGTAGCCGCAAAATGCGCGGCCGACCAAGCCGGTGACGAAGAACAGCAGGATGGCTGCGATAAACAAGAGCAGGGCCAGCCAGATCACGTCCTGCGGATAAACCGTCAGGCCAAAAAGCAGGAAGCGCCGCCCCATGACGTCGAATAACACAGCCTGGGCAGGGGCATCCGGACGAGCCCATGGCACCCAGGGCAAGAGGAAAAACGTGGCATAGGCCAACACCAGAACTGACGTCTTGAAACGCCGGAAAGGCCCCTTCACGGAACGGGTGAAAATCGGGATCCGTTTCTGGTACAGCCCGAGTTGGTCTTCTATGCCTGGTTGCATGGTGAGGTCGCTGGGTAAGTAGGAAGCAAAAGCCCCCGAAAACGGGGGCTTTTTCCTGAATCAATCAAGTGGCTTACACCCCGCCACCCAGATCATGTACATAGACTGTCAGCACCTTGATTTGTTCCGGAGACAAACGTCCAGCCCAAGCAGGCATCACACCTTTGGCCAGGCCATTGTTGATCACGGTGCGTATCGCTGCGACCTTGCCTTCGCTTGAGGGCGTAGCATTCACGCCGGCCCACAGCCAGATGCCGTCAGTCAGGTTAGGCGCGCCAATTTCCTTGCGACCTTTCGCATCGACGCCATGGCAGTAATAACAGGCTGCGGTTTCATTGTGGAACAGGACATCCCCAGCTTTCGCCAGGGCTGCATTGTGCTGAAGCCCTGAAAGGCTTGCGACATAATTGGCCAGCTGATCAATCTGCACACCAGTCAAGACGTCGCCGAAACCCGGCATATAGCCGCGACGACCGTGCAACAGGGTTTGATTGATTGTCTCGTATGACCCACCGTAGAGCCAGTCATCATCGGTCAAGTTGGGGAAAAACCCGACCACGCCCTGCCCACCGGACTGGTGGCAAGCAGCACAGTTGTCCGCAAACAGGGCCTTACCTGATGACAGGATGAATGCGGTAGCCTCTGGGTCACGCGAGATCTGCTCATAAGACATGGCGTTGACCTTGTCAAAATAGGGCTTCTGCTCGATCGCGGCCTTGTTCATGTCTTCCAGATAAAGCGCACGGGTATTCCAGCTATGTGTTTTGGTTTCACCTGCGCTATTGACATAGGTAACATCCGACAAACCGCCGATCCAGCCTTTGCCAAATGGCCAGGACGGATAGATCGTCCAGTAAACAATGGCAAAAACAAACGTTGCATAAAAAGTGTAAACCCACCACACCGGCAACGGATTGTTGTATTCCTGCAGATCACCATCCCAGGCATGGCCTGTTGTCTGAACGGTTTGAGATTGTAGTTTTTGCTCGCTCATTGCTTGTCCTTCGTGTCTTTTTGATCGCCCAGACCCTTTCCGCCTTGCTGTTCATCCAGAAACGGGATGTCACGGTAGGTTTCGAGTCGTTTGCTGCGTTTTTTGTTACCGTAAACGTAGAGCAGAATGCTGACAAAAGTGACGAAAAATATGATCAACGCCACGGGCTTGGTGTTTTCAGGTTTTGAAAACCACATCAACCATTCCATGTTCAGACTCCTTGCCGATTACGATCAGCGGTCATTGACGAAAGCATCGTCGTCGTACTTGCTGAAATCAACCATGGTGCCCATGGCCTGCTCGAGCAGATTCTTTTGCGCGTCCGGGATGTGCAGCAACGGCGCAACCGTTTCGCCGAACTTGACGACGTTGGCTTTGTATTCTTCCTGGGTCAACGAATAGGGCACCCCAACCTTACGCAGGGCTTTCATCCGATCGGCGGTGTCCGAAATATCCAGTTTGGTCGCCAGCAGCCAGGGGTAATTCGGCATCACTGATTCAGGCACCATCGAGCGAGGCGCAACCAGGTGCTGGACTTGCCATTCGTTGGAGTATTTCCCCCCCACCCTGGCGAGGTCCGGACCCGTTCGCTTGGATCCCCACTGGAACGGATGGTCATATTGCGATTCGGCAGCCAGGGAGTAATGACCATAGCGCAGCTTTTCGTCGCGGAACGGACGAATCATCTGCGAGTGGCACAGATAGCAGCCTTCCCGCTGATAGATGTCCCGACCGCGCTGCTCCAGTGGGGTGTAGGGACGCACGCCTTCGACCTTTTCGATGGTTTTATCGATAAAGAACAAGGGGGCGATTTCCACCAGGCCGCCGACACTGATTGCCAGCATCGTCAACACGGCCATCAGGCCGATGTTGGTCTCAATCCATTCGTGTTTGAAATTGAAGTTCATTATTTATTTCCCTGATCAGGCACGCGCCAACTTTGCGGCCAACTTGGCTTCCAGAACCGCATTCTCCTGCTTCGCCTGGCGAATGGTCATAAGCGCGTTGAACAGCATCAGCACCGCGCCAGTGAGGAAGAACATGCCACCGATCGCACGCATTGCGTAGAACGGCATCATTGCTGCGACCGATTCGGCAAACGAATACTGCAAGTTGCCGAACTCGTCGAACGAACGCCACATCAAGCCCTGGGTGATGCCGGAAATCCACATCGCCACGATGTACAGCACGATGCCGATGGTGGCGAGCCAGAAGTGCCACTCAACCAGCTTCTGGCTATACATTTTGGTGTCCCACAGCTTGGGGATCATGTGATACAGCGAGCCAAACGAAATCATCGCCACCCAGCCCAGCGCGCCCGAGTGCACGTGACCGATAGTCCAGTCGGTGTAGTGCGACAGTGCGTTGACTTCTTTCAGCGACATCATCGGGCCTTCGAAGGTCGACATGCCGTAGAACGACAACGCAACAATCATGAAGCGCATCACCGGGTCGGTACGCAGCTTGTCCCAGGCGCCCGACAGGGTCATGATGCCGTTGATCATGCCGCCCCACGAGGGCATCAGCAGCAGGATCGAGAACGCGGCAGCGAGCGACGACGTCCAGTCGGGCAACGCAGTCCAGTGAAGGTGGTGCGCACCCACCCACATGTACATAAAGCCCAGCGCCCAGAAGTGGACGATCGACAAACGATAGGAATAAATCGGACGACCAGCCTGCTTCGGCACGAAGTAATACATCATGCCGAGGAAGGCCGCGGTCAGGAAGAAGCCTACCGCATTGTGGCCATACCACCACTGCGTCATTGCGTCCTGGGTGCCGGCGAACAGACTGTACGACTTCATCGAGAACAGGTCGATGGGCATTGCCAGGTTGTTGAAGGTGTGCAACAGCGCGGTCGCGAGGATGAACGCGAGGTAGAACCAGTTAGCGACGTAGATGTGTGGCTGCTTGCGACGCATGATGGTGCCGACGAACAGAATCAGGTAGGTCACCCACACCACCTCGATCAGCAAATCGATCGGCCATTCCATTTCAGCGTATTCGCGCGACTGGGTGTAACCCAGCACATAACTGATGTCGGCCAGAACGATGATCGCCATCCAGCCCCAGAAGGTAAAGCTGGCCATGCCGTCAGAAATCAAACGGGTCTGGCAGGTTCGCTGCACAACGTAGTAAGAGGTTGCGAACAATGCCGAACCACCGAAACCGAAGATCACTGAGGTGGTATGCACCGGACGAAAGCGGCCAAACGAAAAGTATGGGCTGTCAAAATTAAGGAACGGCCACGCAAGCTCAGAAGCGATATACACGCCGACGAACATGCCAATGACTGCCCAAACAAGCGACATTACGGCGAATTTTTTTACAATATCGAAATTGTATTGTTCCGCCCCGGAATAGGTTGTTACCGCCATCGACCGCTCCTATAGACCAAAATAGCGCGGCATAATGTCGCGCCTTAAACAGCATATGCTTATATTAAAAACTGCAGAATTATATGACAGCCTGAGCATCCATCGCAAGAAACACACGCGACTCAACTTGCCCCCAGCAGAGTTTTAAGGTCCTGCGCGATCAGATCAGGGCTGCTGCCATAAGGGATCAGCAGCCGCAAACGGCCTTCCGCATCGTAGACATACGTTCCCGCGCTGTGGTCTATCGAATAGTTGTCGGCACCCTTAACCGATGTCTTTTGATAGACGACTTTGTATTCCTTTGCCAGCGCTTTCAAGTTGGCTTCATCAGCCGTCATGCCCAGGAAACGGGGATCAAAAGCCGGCACATATTGCTTGAGTAACGCGGGCTTGTCCCGCTGCGGGTCAACTGTTACAAAAAGCACCTGGACCTGATCCGCCTGGGGACCGAGCTGTTTCAATGCTGCAGCAAAGTCTGACAAGGTCGTGGGACAGACGTCAGGGCAATGCGTATAGCCGAAGAAAATGGCGACAATTTTGCCCTTGAAACTGGCGAGCGTTCGCGTCTGCCCGTTATGGTCGGTCAGTTTGAAGTCCCGTGCGAACGCCGCTCCCGTGATATCGGTTGCCTGAAACACGGGGGTTTCCGGCGCCGGCTTGCAAGCCGCCAGCACCAAAGCCAAAACCAGCGCAATGAAGACTTTCATGGCTCAAGCTGTTCGAACAGCATTCCAGGGACGTCGGCAAGACGATACTTACCGGTTTCAACGGCTTTGGCGAGCTTTTCAAGACTCGTATCCAATAGCAGTTCAATGATTTTTTTCTTGACGGGTATCCAGCGGAAATGCAGTGGGCAGGCGGTTTCATCACTGCACTTTTTAAGCCCCAGCAAACAGCTTTCGGTGAACGCCGGCCCCTCAGTCAAAAGCAGGATGTGCATGAGCGTGATTTTGTTGCCTCCCTCACGCAAGCAAAATCCTCCCAAGCGTCCACGGAACGAAACCAGCAGATTGCCCTTGGCAAGGCCTTGCAGGATTTTGGCCAGGTAGGGCGCAGGAACGCCAAGCTTACTGGCAATATCCTTATTCAGAACGGGCGCAGCCGCAGGCTGGGTCGCCATGTAAATCAGTGCCTGCACGGCATATTGACTGGTGCGAGAGAGAATCATCTCGTGCCCTAGGGAATGGAGTGCGCACAATATAAAACAATCTTGTCCGAATATCTACAAACAAGATTTATTTCCCTTGCGAATCAAATGGGTAATGACCAGTAATGGTCAATCAGCATGAGCGCGAACAGCAAGCTTAAATACCAGATCGAATACCGGAAGGTCTCCCGGGCCAGAGCATCGCTGTATTGACGATAAAGGCGCCAGCTGTAGGCCATAAAGCCTCCGCCCAGTAAAACTGCCCCGGTCAGGTATATCCAGCCGCCCATCCCGGTGCCGACTGGAAGCAAACTGACTGCGAATAGCAAGGCGGTGTAAAGCAGCAAATGCAGGCGGGTATACGCTTCACCATGTGTCACGGGCAGCATCGGCAAACCGGCCTGGGCATATTCATCGCGCCGGTAGAGCGCCAACGCCCAGAAATGGGGCGGCGTCCAGGCAAAAATAATCAGGAACAGCAAAAGTGCATCATGATGCACTTCGCCGGTGGCCGCAGCCCAGCCCAGCACCGGCGGCATCGCACCGGAAGCGCCGCCAATGACGATATTTTGCGGCGTGGCCGGCTTGAGGATGGCGGTATAAATCACCGCATAGCCCACAAAGGTGGCCAACGTCAGCCACATGGTGAGTGGATTCACAAAAACGTTCAGCAAGGTCAGGCCGACGCCACCGACCACTCCGGAAAACACCAGGGTTTGAGTGCTGGTCAGTTCACCACGAGGCAGCGGGCGCGCCCGAGTACGTGCCATGACTGCGTCGATTTTTTGCTCGACGAGACAGTTGAATGCGGCCGCCGCCCCGGCCACCAGAGCGATGCCGATCGTGCCTGCCCATAGTACGTTCCAGGCTGGCCAGCCCGGAACGGCGAGAAACATGCCGATCACTGCTGTAAATACGATCAGACTGACCACCCGTAATTTGCACAGCGCCAAAAATTGCTGGCAACGACAGGTCGCGCTCTCGATCATCAAGGACTCCATGCTTATCTCCTGCGCACTTTAAAGTTCAGCCATACCAGGCTGCCCAGCAGCAAAGCTGCTCCGGTGTTGTGCGCAACCGCCACGGCCAGCGGCAAGCTGAACAGAACATTGCTGATTCCCAGCGAAACCTGCAGCGTCAACAGACCGAGAATCACCAGGCCCATGCCGGCATAGCCTGGCGTACGCAAGACGCGAACGACAAGCCAGCCCAGATACAAGGTCAGCACCAGGGCCATCAAACGGTGTGTCCAGTGAATAGCGGTGAGCGCCGCCATCGGCAAAAGTTCGCCTGTCGCAGTTTCACCCAACGCCCGGTGCAGGGTGAAGCCGTGTTCAAAGTCCATGGTGGGCACCCAACTCCCCTGACACAACGGGAAGTCGGTACAGGCCAGCGCAGAGTAGTTAGTGCTCACCCAACCACCCAGCGCGATCTGGATGACGACCAGTACCAGCCCGACCCCTGAGGCGCGCCTCAAATGTTCCACGTTTGCAAAATAGGCATGGCTGGCTTGTCCACGTTCGCGCAACCACAGCCACAGCAATAGGGAAAGCGTGGCCATGCCCCCCAGCAGATGGGTGCTGACGACCAGTGGTTTGAGCAGCTGCGTGACCGTCCACATCCCCAACAGCGCCTGGAACACGATCAAACCCAGCAACAACAGTGGCAGCCCCGGTCCACCCTGGGTCTCACGGCGACCTCGCCAGGCCAGCCAGGCGATTGCGAGCACCAGCAGGCCGAGGGTGCCGGCAAAATAGCGATGCACCATTTCTTTCCACGCCTTGGCATGCGAAACCGGGCCCTCCGGGCGCACCTCAAGTTCAGCATTAATGGCGTCGGCCGCGTGGTGCGGCGTCAATGCGCCATAACACCCTGGCCAGTCGGGACAACCCAGCCCTGCATCAGACAGACGCACATAGGCGCCCAGACTAACGACACCCAGGGTCAGAATGAGCGCGGCCAGAATAAGCTTGCGATAGAACGTCATGGTTGGGCGGGGTTAGCCGATCTGGGAGGCTTTGAGCAACAGTTTGAGGTCTTTCATCATGCGTTTTGGATCCGGCTCGGCGGGGAACCGCAAGATCAGGTTACCAAGCGGATCGACCAGATAAATATGCTGGACTGGACGCTGCACGGCAGGAAACTGGCCGAGAAATGCAGGATCTTCTGGCCGCCAAACCTGCAGGCCAGGATGCAACTGCAGCAGTTTCGCGTCCGGCGTACCCTGGTCGGCAAGCACCCAAAAGCGCTCGATGCGCGACTGATCCTTGCCCTGGGTAATGCGCACCTGCCGCATCAGGTACAGTTGCTGTGCGCAGGCAGCATCGCAGTTTGCCGGGCCGAGGTGAACCATCACCCATTTTCCCTGCAGCGCTTGAAGATCGAAGGCTTGCCCGTCGAGCAGTTTTCCAGCGGAATGCTGCAGGGGCGCCGCCTTCAGCAGCTCGCCATAATTGGTGTGGCCGGCAGGTCGCCAGCCAAAATAAGCAATATAGGCTGCGATCACCGGCACCATGAAGAAGCCAACCAGAACCAGAAATTTACTGCGTGAACTCAGGTGCATGCTTGATTTATTCCAGAAGTGACGCGGGCTTCTCGCGATCGCGTTTCACATTCATTACCACCCACAACACAACCAGCGTCGTTGCCAGACTGTACCACTGGAAGGCATAGCCGAGATGCATGCTGACGCCAGTGTCCGGGCGTGGCCAGTTTCGCTTCAAACCATCACGAAACGGGCTGGTCTGCAAAAGCAAAATAGGCTGCAGCGTCAAGCCGGATTCCGCCGCATAACGCTCGAAATCCAGGTTTTGCCAGACCCGCCCCCGGGGTTCGGCATTCGACAGTTCAAGGTAACGGCTGTGGGGATCGATGGCCATACCTTCCAGTTTCACCCGGGCTGCGGGCGTAGAAACGGGAGGCAACTGCTGGCGTGACGGCCCTGAAGCGACCCAGCCCCGATCCACCAGAAGACTGATCGGGCCACCCTCTATCCGCAGCGGCGTCAGCACGTGGTAACCCGCCACCCCCTCATGAACCTTGTTGTCCAGAAAAATCGTATTCCTATCGTCGAATATACCCTGCACTTCAAGTTTTCTGTACAGCAGTTCTTCAGGATTCAGCAAAGTCTTGCCGACATGGATCGGGGAGTCGTGGACAGCAGCGTCGTACTGCGCCTGCAGGGTGCGCTTGCTCGCGGCACGCTCACTTTGCCAATTTCCCAGCCACAGGGTCAGCACGAAAAATAACAGTGCTGCCAGCGATGGCCATAACCCCGGGGTAAACCGCCACGCACCCACGCGCAGGCTCAGCTTGT
Source organism: Hydrogenophilales bacterium 16-61-112 (assembly GCA_002257045.1). GTDB lineage: Bacteria > Pseudomonadota > Gammaproteobacteria > Burkholderiales > Thiobacillaceae > Thiobacillus. The sequence continues at coordinate 32,638 of NCHD01000010.1, forward strand.
GCATGCCGGAGCTAATCCCGTTAGACTGAAACTTTGCCAAGAGAACCCCATCATGCGCATTCTTGCCCTGTTATTCATTGTGTTCATTCTGGGGAGCCTCGCCAGCGCGCTCTACTATCTGATCAAGGACAAGGGACAATCCGACCGTGCAGTCAAAATGCTGACGGTGCGGGTCGGGCTCTCCCTCGCGCTGTTCATCCTGCTAATGGGGGGATATTACTTCGGCATTGTTCCGCAAAACGGACTCCGTTGATCCTGCTCTCGTTAAAAAGCCGCCGGTCAGGCGGCTTTTTAACGTTTATCTGGTTGATCAGATCATCCAGTAAACCATGATGAACAGAATCACCCACACCACATCGACGAAGTGCCAGTACCACGACACCGCCTCGAATGCAAAATGGTGATCAGCACTAAAATGTCCGGCGATCGCACGTAACAACATCACCAGCAGCATGGTCGTGCCGACCAGCACGTGAAAGCCGTGAAAGCCGGTCAGCAGGAAGAAAGTCGAGCCATACACGCCGGCCCCCAGCGTCAACCCCATCTCGCTGTAAGCATGGTGATATTCATAGGCCTGTAATCCCAGGAACACGACGCCCAGCAGCACCGTTAACGCCAACCCCACAATCAGCTGGGTACGGCTATTCTTCTTTAGCCCCCAGTGCGCCCAGGTCACGGTCACACCCGAACTCAACAGCAACAAGGTGTTGATGGCTGGAATACCCCATGCCCCCATCGGCGTGAACTGGAAACCATCCTGCGTCAAGCCGGGGCCCGCGGTCGGCCAGGTTGCCTTGAATTCGGGCCACAACTGCTGCATGGTGTCGCCCTCCCCCAGCCACGGCACCGACAGCACGCGGGTATAAAACAGCGCGCCGAAAAAGGCCGCAAAGAACATCACTTCGGAAAAGATGAACCAGCTCATCGACCAGCGGAACGAAGCGTCGACCTGTTTGTTGTATCGACCGGCTTCGCTGTCCCGGATCACCTCGCCAAACCAGCCGAACATCATGTAAAAAAGAACCGCGAATCCAGCCAGCAATACCCAGCCGCCGTTATCGATTTCGCGCATGGCCATCACGCCGCCGACCGCCATCAGGAACAGGGCGATCGAGCCGACGATCGGCCACAGCGAAGGTTGCGGCAAATAATATTTTTCAGTTTGCGCCAGACTCATGTCTTCCCCTTATCCCTTGTCTATGGATTGCTCACGTCAAGAACTGCATCGCCAGATAAACCACCAGCAACATCGTTGAAACAAACACCGCTCCGCCGATCAATCCGGCAATGATCACCTGCACAGGCGTCAGGTTTTGCGCATCGGCATCGTAGTCACGCCGTTTGCGCACCCCGAAAAAACTCCAGAACACGGCCAGCACGACTTTGAGATTGCTCTTGTCAGCCATGTGGCATCAAGTTCCGGAGTCCACTGGCTGCAGCTTTCGGGGCCATGTCGAAGAAAGTGTATGAGAGCGTCACCGTGTGAACCTCCGGGTCCATCGCGTGGTCCAGTACAAACAGCACCGGCATCCGGCGCCGCTCACCGGCAGCCAAGGTTTGCGGGGTAAAGCAGAAACACTCGATTTTCTTGAAGAACGCTGCAGCGCGTGCCGGACCATAACTGGGCACCGCCTGCCCCACAATCGCGTGATCACTGTTGTTGATCACCTCGTATTCAACCTGAACCAGTTGACCCGGATGCACCTTGAGCCGGGTTTGCAGCGGCTTGAACCGCCATGGCAGCGACGTGTTGGTGTTGGCGTCAAACTCCAGCGTGACCCAGCGACGGGTATCGATCTGGGTATTTTTTACCAGGCTTTGCTCGGCCCCGGAGTTGATGCCCGTTGCCTCGCAAATCTTGTAATAGAACGGCACCAGGGCAAAACCAAAGCCGAACATCAGCAACGTCACAACGACGAGCTTGCCCAGGGTTTTGGCATTGCCTGCAGACATGGTCTATTTCAGGCCCGAATACAGCGTGAAGATGAACAGACCCAGTGCCCACACTGCCAGCAGGATGGCCGTGCGGTATTTGCCGTTAAATTTGTTCGCCATGTCGACTGTTCCTCTGCTCATTTCACCACCGGTGCCGTTTCAAAGGTGTGATACGGCGCAGGCGAAGGCAGCGTCCACTCCAGCCCCTCGGCACCTTCCCACACGCGGTCGGTTGCCTTGACGCCACCGCGAGCGGCCTTCAGCACCACCACCAGGAAAATCAGCTGGCTGAAGCCGAATATGAACGCGCCCACTGTTGCGATCTGATTGAACTCGGTGAACTGCAGCGCATAGTCGGGAATACGGCGCGGCATGCCGGCAAGGCCCAAGAAATGCATCGGGAAGAACACGATATTCATGCCTATCACCGACAGCCAGAAGTGCCATTTGCCAAGCGTCTCGTCATACATGTGGCCGCTCCATTTAGGCAGCCAGTAGTAAATGCCGGCGAAGATCGAGAACAGCGCACCCGACACCAGCACGTAATGGAAATGCGCCACCACGTAATAGGTATCGTGCAACTGGATGTCGACCGGCGCGATCGCCAGCACCAGACCGGAAAAGCCGCCAATCGTAAACAGGCAGACGAAGGCGATGGCAAACAGCATCGGTGTTTCGAAGGTCATCGAGCCCTTCCACATCGTGGCCACCCAGTTGAACACCTTCACCCCGGTCGGCACCGCGATCAGCATGGTCGAAAACATGAAGAACAGCTGCGCGGCCGCGGGCATGCCCACCGAGAACATGTGGTGCGCCCAGACAATAAACGACAGGATCGCAATCGACGCTGTCGCATACACCATCGAGGCGTACCCGAATAGCGGCTTGCGCGCGAAGGTTGGAATGATGCTGGAGACGATGCCGAACGCGGGCAAGATCAGGATGTACACCTCGGGGTGGGCAAAGAACCAGAAAATATGCTGGAACATCACCGGGTCGCCGCCACCGGCGGCATTAAAAAAGCTGGTGCCGAAATTGCGGTCGGTCAGCAGCATGGTCACCGCCCCCGCCAGCACCGGCATGGTGGCGATCAGCAGGTACGCGGTGATTAGCCAGGTCCAGCAAAACAGTGGCATTTTCATCAACGTAAGGCCGGGCGCACGCATGTTGAGAATGGTGGTGATGATGTTGATCGACCCCATGATCGACGACAGCCCCATGATGTGGACCGCCAGAATCGTCAGGTCATAGGAAATGCCGCCCTGGATGAACAGCGGCGGATACATGGTCCAGCCGCCCGCGACCGCACCGCCGGGAAGCAGGAAGGAGCCCATCAGCAGCACGCCGGCCACCGGCAAAATCCAGAATGCCCAGTTGTTCATGCGCGGGAACGCCATGTCGGGCGCGCCCAGCATCAGCGGAATCTGCCAGTTCGCAAAGCCCGAGAAGGCCGGCATGATCACGCCGAAAATCATGATCAGGCCGTGCATGGTGGTGAGTTGGTTGAAGAAATCCGGATTGGTCAACTGCAGCCCGGGCTGAAACAGCTCGGCGCGGATCAGCAGCGCCATCGAACCGGCGGTAAACAGCATGATCAGCGAAAACCACAAGTACAGCGAACCGATGTCCTTGTGGTTGGTTGTGGTGAGCCAGCGCATCATCCCGGAGGGCGGCGCATGATGGCCGTGGTCACCGTGGCTGTGGTCGTCGTGGCCGTGTGCGTGTGCTGCATCAGTCATGTTTAGGCTCTCCTGACGGGTATTCATGGCGCGGCGGGAGCGGCAGCTTCTGCGCCCCCGCGTGCGGCGGCGATCTGGGCGGGTTGCACTGCGTCGCCGGTCTTGTTGTCCCAGGCATTGCGCTGGTAAGTCACGACTGCGGCGATGTCCGCATCGGACAATTGCCCACCGAACGCCGCCATGGCGGTGCCAGGGCGGCCATTCAGCACCGTGCTGATGTGTGCGTCGACCGGTCCGGTTGCCACTTTTGAACCATTGATCGGAAGAAACACGCCGGGAAGCCCCATGCCGTCGGCCTGGTGGCAGGCCGCACAGTTGGCGGCGTAGACTTTTTCGCCGCGCGCCATCAACTCGGCCTGATCGAAGGTTTTGCCATCGTCGGCGGCGGCCGTCGTTGCGGCGCCCTTTTTCTTGTCCAGCCAGATTTTGTAATCGGCTTCCGACACCACCTCGACCACGATCGGCATGAAGCCGTGATCCTTGCCGCACAACTCGACGCACTGGCCTCGATAGGTACCGATCTTGTCGGCCTTGAACCAGCTGTCACGGATAAAGCCGGGAATGGCGTCCTGCTTTGCGCCGAGTGCGGGCACCCACCAGGAATGAATCACGTCGTTGGCGGTGATCAGCAGACGCACCCGCTTGCCGACCGGCACCACCATCGGCTCGTCGACTTCCAGCAGATAATGTTCCCCCTTGGTGGCTGTGCCTTCGATCTGGTCGCGCGGGGTGGAAAGCGTGCTGTAAAAACTGACACCATCATTGAGATAGGTGTAGCCCCACTTCCACTGATAGCCGGTGACCTTGATTGACATGTCGGGGTTGCTGGTGTCCTTCATGTCGATCACCACCCGGGCTGCCGGGTAGGCCATGCCCATCAGGATCACGAACGGGATCACCGTCCAGATCACTTCAACCGTGGTGTTTTCGTGGAAGTTAGCGGCCTTGTGGCCAACCGATTTGCGGTGCTTCAGCAGCGAATAGAACATCGCACCGAACACCACGATGAAAATGCCCAGACACACCAGCATGATCAGGTTGTGCAACTGGAATACGTCCTGCGCCACCTTGCTTGCCGGCACTTGCAGGTTGTAAGCGTATTCCGCCCGAACCGGCAGGCTCGCAGCCCATGCCGTACCTGCCATTGCTGCCCGTTGCCACTTGCTCGTCATCGCGCGCCCCCGTCCTCTCATCGCTGTTATGGGTCGATGTCGCGGCGCATGTTATCGGTATGCCGCAACCTGTGCCGCACCACCCGACTTCACTCGCGCTTGGACTCACAGCGAAATCAAGGCCGGAAACCAGCAAACCGGATGCGGCAATCTGCCACGGACAGTACACGATGCCTCTGCTCCAAACAAGACAGAACAGGTCTTTAACTTATTGATTTAATTATTAAATATCGTTATTCAAGAGTATTCTAAGATACTAACGCATCAGGAATCGTCAACCACTCCAGCGCGTTTGCATCCCGGATCGGCGCAGCCGAAAACGCCTGTACGCCGAGACAGGGCGCAGGCAAACGAGCGTGCAAGGTGTCCAGGTTGCCTGCCAGGCTGAGCATCGCGGGGTCGATCATGTTGCCCACCCAGCCCGCCCAGGGCAGGTCTTGCCGACCGATCGACTCGACCGTGAGCAGCGCATGATTGAGGCAGCCCAGCCGCATTCCGACCACCAGCACGACCGGCAAACCGAGCGCGTGCGCCAGGTCCGCCATGTCCTCGCGTTCATTCAAAGGCACGCGCCAGCCGCCCGCGCCCTCCACCACCACCACATCGGCAGCCGCCGCGAGTCGCGCATAGGCGGCCAGGATAACGGGCAACTCGATCCGGATGCCGGCCTGCTCCGCGGCGAGATGCGGCGCAATCGGCGGCGCGAAGGAATAGGGATTGACGTCGCGCAGGTCGGCGCACACGTTGGCTGCCTGCAGCAGCGCGCTGACGTCTTCGTTCATCTCGCCCGGCTCGCTGCCCGCTGCCACAGGCTTCATCGCTGCCACCCGCAAGCCTTGAGCGCGCAGCGCATGAATCAGTGCCACTGCCACCCGAGTCTTGCCGACGCCGGTGTCGGTGCCGGTGACGAACAGGCCACTCATGCCAGCCCAGCCTTGTGACGGCGCTGGTTGATGTTGAACTGGACCACCTGCCGCCCATCTTCGCGCTGCTTTTTATCGCCGACCCAGGCATGACCGTAAATCACCTCGTAGGTGGCGGGCAGGCGTCCGGCCTGGCGCAACGCGTCGTAGGCCTGCTCCAGCTTCGCCCACGCCGATTTGCCGAGCAGACCGCGCTTGCGTGACGCTGCCGCATTGTGCGCACCGATGCCCTTGAGGTCTCTCATCAGGGTTTTCAGGTCGGCGTAGGTCAGCGTCAGCATGTCCATTTCCATCACCGGACTGACAAAGCCCGCATGCACCAGCATGTCGCCGATGTCATGCAAGTCGACGAAGCGGTTGACGTGCGGCGCGTCGTCGACCGCTGCGAAGGTGGTGCGCAACTCCTTCAGGGTGTCGGGGCCGAAAGTGGCAAAAATCAGCAGGCCGCCGGGCGCCATCACGCGGTGAAAATCCTTGAGGGTGGCGTCGAGATCGCCTGCCCATTGCAGGGCAAGGCTGGACCACAGCAGGTTGACGCTGCTGCTCGCCAGCGGCAGGCGCTCCATGTCAGCACACAGGGTGTGGGTGAGCTGTGAGCGGTCAGCGCTGAGCAGACCCAGCGCCCGCTGGGTCCAGTTAGGCTGCGGTAGTCGCGCACGCGCAGCCTTCAGCATCGCCGGGGCGAGGTCGAGCGCACAGAGCTCGGCCGTGGCATAGCGCTCGCGCAGGTGCGCCAGCCCGTAGCCGGTGCCGCAGCCGACATCCAGCACCCGTTCGGGCTGCAGCGTCATGAAATCGAGCCGCTCGAGCAGGCGGTCGCACACTTCGCGCTGCAATACCGCATGCGCGTCGTAATGGGCGGCGGCCTGGTCGAACGCGCGCCGAATTTCACGGGGATCGAGTTCGCGTTCAGCCATGCGCCGCAAACTCCCGGATCGCCGCCGCCACGTCGGCACTATGTGACACCTGCGGCGCATGGGCCGCGCGCGGCAGAACCTGCAGGCGCGCGTTCGGCAGATGCGTCGCCAGCCAGTCGCCCGCTGCGGGCGGCGTCAAGGTGTCGAGCGCGCCATGCAGCACCAGCGTGGGCTGGTTCAGCTGCGGCAGGCTGGCCCGCAGATCAGTGTCGCGCAGGATATCCAGCCCGCTTGCCAGCGCCCCGGCATCCGCCTGCGGCACCAAAGCGAACGCCTGCCGCAAGCGCTGCAGCACGGTTTTCTGCTCAGCCATGCCGCGCGTCTGCAGGCTGAGAAAGCGCAATAGGGTGGCGTCCGGGTCGGCGATCAGGCTGCTGCCGAATGCCTCCAGATCGGCTCGCGCCATGCCGGCCGGCCACGCGGCGGTCGCCACAAACGCGGGCGTGGAGGCCAGCAGCACCAGCCGCGAAATGGTCTGCGGATGATCGAGCGCCGCGCGCATCGCCACCTGACCGCCGAGCGACCAGCCGAGCAGCGTGCTCTGTGGCGGCAATTGCTGCGCCAGATCGTCCGACCAGCTCTGCAGCGTGTTGTGCGGCAGCGCAGCGCGGCCGCCATGCCCGGGCAGGCTGAGTACGTGCAGTTCAAAGTCGTCCGCCAGCCATTCCGCCAGCGGATCGAACACGCGCGCATTCATGCCCCAGCCATGCAGCATGGCGAGGTGCGGTTTAGGCAAGCGCATGCAACGACTCGATCAATTGCGCGACATCGTCCGCGCTGTGCGCCGCCGACAGGGTGATGCGCAGCCGCGCGGTATTGGCCGGCACCGTCGGCGTGCGGATCGCGGGGACCAGCAGGCCGCGCTGCAACAGTATTTGGGACGCGCTCACGGCGTCGGCATTCGTTCCGATCAGCAGCGGCTGGATCGGCGTGGCGGACGCCATCAACTCGCCGAGCTTCAGCCCAGCCAGGCCGCTGCGCAGTTGCACGATGTGGCTGCGCAGGCGCGCGCGCCGGGCCTCGCCCGTCTCGATCTGGCGCAGGCTTTCCAGCAGACACGCCGCCAGCATCGGTGGCGAAGCGGTGGTGTAAATGTAGGGGCGCGCACGCTGCACCAGCCAGTCGATCACCGCCGCATGCGCCGCCACGGTTGCACCGGACACGCCCGCCGCCTTGCCGAGCGTGGCGAGATAAATCACGCGATCGCTGACGCGCGCCCGTTCGGTGAGGCCGCCACGGCCATCGTTCAGCACGCCAAAGCCGTGCGCGTCGTCGAGATACAGCCAGGCGTCATGGCGTTCGGCCAGATCGAGCATCGCATCCACCGGCGCGATGTCGCCGTCCATGCTGAACACCAGATCGGACACGATGAGCTTGTCCTGCGCGCCACTCTTCGCCAATTGGCTTTCGAGCTGCGCCAGATCACCGTGGCGATAGCGCGTTAACGTCGCGCCGGAGAGCTGCGCAGCGTCGACCAGCGAAGCGTGATTGAGTTTGTCGCCAAACACTTCGCCGTGACGATTGACCAGCGCGGTGAGCACGGCCAGATTGGCCAGGTAGCCGGTGGAAAACAGCAGCGCGGCCGGCTTGCCGACGAAGCGCGCAAACGCGGTTTCGAAATCCTGGTGAAACCGGTGGTGACCGCTGATGAGGTGCGCCGCACCCGCGCCGACGCCGCATTGGTCGAGCGCGGCGTGGCCCGCAGCGACCAGCGCCGGATCCGCCGCGAGGCCGAGATAATCGTTGCTGCAAAACGAGACCACGCGCTGGCCGTTGATCGTGACATGCGCGCCCTGCGCGCCGTCGAGCAGCAATCGCCTGCGCTCGAGGTGATCCGCCTTCAGCGACACCAGCCCCTGCTGCAGGCGGGTCAACGCGCCAAAACTCACAGTGCCGTTAATCCCAGCGTATCGAACAGGCGCTGGTCGCGCTCCCATTCCGGGTTGCCGGTGGTGAGCAGCTTTTCGCCGTAGAAAATCGAATTGGCGCCGGCGAGGAAGCACAGCGCCTGCACCGCATCACTCATCTGCTGGCGGCCGGCCGACAGGCGCACGAAACTCTTCGGCAGGCTGATCCGCGCCACCGCGATGGTGCGCACGAATTCCAGCGGATCGAGCGCCTCGGTGTTGGCCAGCGGCGTGCCCTCCACCTGCACCAGCAGATTGATCGGCACCGACTCCGGTTGCGGGTCGAGTGCCGCCAGTTGCGCGATCAGGCCGGCGCGCTGGGTCAGCGATTCGCCCAGGCCGACGATGCCGCCGCAGCACACATGCAGATCGGCCTGACGCACGCGATCCAGCGTGTCGAGACGATCCTGGTACTGGCGCGTGGTGATGATGTCGCCGTAGAACTCGGGCGCGGTGTCGAGGTTGTGGTTGTAGTAATCGAGGCCGGCTGCTTTCAGCTGCTCGGCCTGGCCGTCCTTCAGCATCCCCAGCGTGGCGCAGGTTTCCAGCCCCAGCGCTTTCACTTCGCGCACCATGTCGAGCACCGGATCGAGGTCGCGCTGCTTGGGGCCGCGCCACGCCGCGCCCATGCAGAAGCGCGAGGCGCCGGCCGCCTTGGCCGCTTTGGCGGCCGTCAGCACGTCGTCCAGATTCAGCAAGCCCTGGCTTTCCACCCCCGCGTCATAGCGCGCTGCCTGCGGGCAATAGCCGCAGTCCTCGGAACAGCCGCCGGTCTTGATCGACAGCAGGGTAGAGAGCTGCACGCGGTTGGGATCGAAGTGCGCACGATGCACGGTTTGCGCCTGGTACATCAGGTCGGCGAACGGCAGCCTGAACAGCGCTTCGATTTCGGCCACTGAGCGGCGCACCACGGGTTGAGTCATGTCATTCATTAATTGCCACCTCGATGGTCATATCCGCCCACGGCTCGCGCGCGGCCTTGTAAATATCAAACAGCGCCCACGGCACGATGATCGCCACCGCCAGTCCCAGCACCAGCATCAGCCCCTGCCAGCCGCCCAGCAGGTCGTAAATCACCGGCCCGATCACCACCAGGCTGCCCATCACGCCATAAAACCGGTAGCCTGCCCACTTGTTGTAATGCGAGGTCAGTGTGTTGGGATGGTGGGCGATACTGGCGTAAACGAAAATCGACGCGCCCAACCACAGCATCACCGGCGGCAGCGACAGCACGAACGGCAAAAAGCCGATGTTGTGACCGGCCAGCAGCTTGCCCAACAGCAGCGCGGTGAGTGAAACCAGCATCACGGCGACGGTTATCAGGTTGAACAACTGCGCGGCGAAACGGGAGGACGATGCAGTGATGACGCGTTTGGCTTTCATGGACAGGATTGTCGGGCGCCCTCACCCACCTGTCAAATTTGCAGCGCTAAAAATTGAACATCCGCTCATTTTTTAATCAGGTCATCGCACACACCTGTCTGTTGTGCGGGGCCCGTTCCGGCGTGCAATCCGTGTGCCGTGCCTGCCACGCCGAGCTGCCCTGGCAGCGCCAGCCCTTGTGCCCGCAATGCGCCCTGCCCACCCCGGGCGGCGAAGTCTGCGGTGCCTGCCTTAAACATCTGCCCGCGTTCGACCGCACTCTCGCCGCGTTGACGTACGCTTTTCCGCTCGACCGGCTGATTCCGCGCCTGAAATATCACGGCCAGCTCAGCATTGCGCCTGCGCTGGCGAACTGCCTCAGCGAGGCCGTCGCCGTCCAGCCGCGCCCCGACTGGCTGATCCCGATGCCGCTACACTCGGCGCGCATCCGTGAGCGCGGGTTCAACCATGCCACCGAAATCGCCCGCGTCGTCGCCCGGCAACTCAGCCTGCGGCTCGACGCCACCCGCTGCCAGCGCATCCGCGACACCCCGCCGCAACAGGGGCTCAAACACGATGCCCGGCGGCGCAATGTGCGCGGCGCATTTACCTGTACGGGAAACCTCGAGGACCAACACATCGCCCTCATCGACGACGTCATGACCACCGGCACCAGCCTCGATGAACTGGCGGCAACCCTGAAGCGCGCGGGTGCGCGCGAGGTGAGCTGCTGGGTGGTGGCGCGAACGCTGCCGCCCGGCGATCAAGGAAGATAGGGCGTGCCGGCGATGCCGGGTGCGATGCGATCAGGGTGCGATCGCCATGCCCTGTATCTGCTCATGCTTGCCGACACCCGACAGCCAGGTCGCCTCGCCCGTATCGAGATTGACGCGATACAAATGCGTACGGCTATCACCTTCGCGGCTGGCAGCAAGATAAGCGCTGTTGTTCACATCGGATATATCGAACGACACCGCCGTGACCGGGCCGGTTTTCAGCGAGCCGACACTGAACACCTGACCGCCGTTGGGCGAGACCGCCGGCTCGACGCCTTCGCGGCTGCCCATGGTGACGAGGATGCCGCGCGCGCCGTCGATGGCGAAGTTGGTGGTGAGCTTGGCGTCTTTCTGGTTGTAGGTGTACGCCACGCCGTTGATCAGCGCAGGCCAGCCGGCATGGGCGTCGCCCGGGGCATACACCAGCGCGCCGTCGCGCTGGACGCCGTCGGCCCTGGGATCGGAATCTACCTGCGCGCCGCTGACCGGATGCGCACGCAGGTTGGTGCCATCAGTGAGCGCGACGCGCATGCGGTCGACCGTGGGGTTGAAATCAAAGCCGGTTTCGTTGGCCGGCAGCGTCAGGGGCATCTCGCCGACCGGGCTGGCCTGGGCGGTAGCCGTATCCAACGTATAGAGCCGGCCACTGGCCCCCAGCACGAACAGCACGCCATGCGACACGCGGAAATCGATGCCGCGCACCTTTTCATCCAGCCCGACGACCTTCTTGCGCGTCAGAATCTTGCGCGGATTGCCGGCCCGAAAACCCAGCAATTCGCCCTTGTCGTTGATGGCAAACAGCGATTCGTTGCCGGGCGGTTGTCGGGCCTCCAGCGTTTGCGCCTGAACCGTGCCAGCGGTTAACGCGGCCAACAGAGTGAACAAGGCGAGGGATAAACGACGAGACATGGCGGGCTCCACTTTGGACAGGGAAACGTCAACAACGACGCCCCTGCAACAACATTTACCTTGTCAAAAACACGGTTATCCGGCTGCTTCCACCACCCCGGCTCTCGCCTGCGATCAGTCCAGCCGGGCGACCAGCATCACGTTGGCAAACGGCAGGTCACCGTTCATCGGCGTGGACTCGACGCGGAAGCCGAGCGCTTCGATCGACGCCACCCAGTCGGTTAACGGGCGGCAATGCAGCGGCGGCAGCCGGTTGCCGCGAAAGAAAGCCACCGTGCGGTCGACCCAGTTGCTGATCTGAAAGCCCCAGCCGGCGCGGGCATCGCCAACGCGGGTGAGCAGCAGGCCACCGGCTGGCAGCGCGTCGCGCACGCGGCGCAGCACATCTTGCTGGGCCGCGCGGTCGACGTAATGCAGCACATCCATGATGACGACGACATCGGTTTGCCCGAAGTCGGCTTCACGCATGTCGCCCAGTTCAAAGCGGGCGGGTGCCGCCAGCGCCTTGCTGGCGCGCTTGATGTCGCTGGCCAGCATGTCGACGCCGCGGATCTCGGCCACCTGTGCGGGAGCGGGCCACCCGGCCGGCCACTCGCCCGCATCGAACACCTGGCGGGCGGCCATCAGCCAGGCGGCGAGCAAGCCCTGACCGCAGCCGAGATCGAGAATGCGGCCGCGATCCGGGATCAGTCCACGCTGCAGCAGCGCGAGAAACATCGGATCGCCGCCGAGTTTGCCCCGCGCGAAGTGATAGCCAAATTTTCCGGACGCGCGATAAGGCGCGCTGGCCCGGTCGAGCAGGCGTTGGCGCAAGGCATCGGGACTGAGAGGGGCGGGGTGGGCATTCATGAATCGGTGTATTCCAGAGCGGCAGGCAGGGTAATCGGGGTCAGTCCACGGGCGGCAGCGGCCTGCAGCACGCGCGGCAGCACGGCAAGAATCACCGGCTGGCCCGAGGCGGTGCGCGCGGCGTGGCCGTCGTGCAGCAGCAGGATGTCACCCGCAGCGAGATTGCGGGTCAGGCGCCGGGTGACGACATCGGCATCCTTGCAGCGGGTGTCAAACCCGCGCTGGGTCCAGCAGGCCAGATGCAGGCCATTGCGTGCCAGGATCGGTTCGAGGAAGGGGTTGCGCAGGCCGGCGGTGGGACGAAAGAAACGCGGGCGCTGGCCGGTCAGTTCAGTCAGGCACGCCGCGCCGGTCTCGATTTCGCGCGCCATGCGGCGCGGACCGAAGGTGGCGAAATGATGGTAGTGATGCTGGCTGTGGTTTTCCACCGCGTGGCCGCGACGGACGATTTCGCGGCACAGCTCGGGAAAACGCTGCGCCTCGGAGCCGATGCAAAAAAATGTGGCGCGGGCAGCGTGCTGATCGAGCAGGTCGAGCACCTGCGGCGTAACCCCGGGGTCGGGGCCGTCGTCAATGGTGATCGCGAAGTGTCCTGGCGCGGCGGCGGCCGGCAGACGCACCCAGTTGGGGCCCAGGGCCTGGCTGCGCGGCCACAGGCCGACGGTACTCAGAACCAGATGGTTGGCGAGCAGCGCAGCCAGCGCCCACGGCCAGTGCGCTGGCTGCGCGACCAGCAGCCCCAGCGCCGCGACGTGGATCGCCAGCGTCGCCCACAGCAGCGCCGTGGGCCGCCAGCTGCGGCCGGGGTTTGGCTGCGGCGTCATGTCGGCCGCACCAGAATGGCTGAAAAAACCAGCGCCAGGATGGCGCCGGGGCCGACGGTGGCGCCAATGGCGCTCAGCACCGGCACGCTGGAAAACGCCAGAATGCCGAACCCCGCCACCGTGGTCGTGGTGGCCAGCAACAGCGACGCCAGGGTGCGCGGCGCGATGCCGCCGGCGACGCTGCCCTGATCGAAAAACAGCGCGTAATTGGAACCCACCGCCACCACCAGCAACATGCCCACCAGATGCAGCAGGGTGAGCTGCTGCCCGGCCATCACCAGCCCCGCGATGACCACCGCGACGGCAGCCGCGAGCGGCGTGACGATGCGCAGCACCCGGCGCGCCGAACGGGTCGTGACCAGCAGCAGCACGAGAATCGCGGCCAGGCCGCCTAACGACAACAGGATGGCCTCGCGCAGATAACCCGCATAGAGACGATCGGTTTCGCCCTTGATGTCAACGAAAACCACCTTGGCTGCCGTCGCGTTCAGCGCGCCCGCGGCCAGCGCGGCGCGCACCCTGGGCGCGTCGATCAGGTGCTGCCGGCCGGCAGCTGCACGCAGCGGCAGCAGCGCCGTCCAGCGTCCCGCCGATTCCATCAACAAGGCGTCCACGCCTTCGGCCAGCGTGCTTCCGGCGAGGTCCTGCCGGGTTAACGGTGGCTGGGCGCGCGCTTTCGCAACGTCGGCAAAAAATGGCTCGAAACGGTCGGCGCGCAGCGGCAAGCCGAGCGTGGCGGCGGCAAAGCGCTGGCGCAGCTCGGCGTCGGGCGGCAGGCTCGCCAGACGCAGGTACTGACTGGCCTGGCTCGGCAAATAGAACGCCGGGCTCTCGAAACCATCGATCTCGCCGGCCGTTTGCAGGGATGCCAGCACGCTTGCTGCGCGTTCGCTGGCGACCAGCGCAGCTTCCTGGCTGGTCGCCGTCACCACCACCAGATAGCGCACATCCGGCGCACCGAGGTCAGCGCGCATCTGCATATCCAGCGTTTGGTCGGCGACCGAGACCGGACTCAACGCTGCCAATTCAGGGTTCCACATGCTGTCGTGCTTGACCGCCAGCACCGCGCAGGCCGCCGCGAACAGCAACCACACCAGCCCGCGCAACCGCGCAGCCCACGCCACGCCGGTTTGCAGGCGGTGGCCAAACGCGCTGACATCGCGCAACTGCAAGCGCGTCGGCACCAGATGTGGCAGCACAAAGCGTGTGATCAGCGCCGCCGTGACCAGGCCGGATATGGCATACAGACCCAGTTGCGCGAGCCCCGGAAAACCCGAAAACAGTAAGGTGGCGAAACCGGCGATCGAGGTCAGCACGCCGATGCGGATCGTCGGCCAGAAGGTGCTGATCCAGTGACGCCGGGGATCGTCCGCGTCGGCGTCGGATCGTTCCGACTGCATGAACAGGTAAATCGAATAATCCACCGCCTCGCCGATGAGCGCGGTGCCGAAGCCTAGGGTGATGCCATGCACCACGCCAAAGCCGAGACTGACCGCTGCCACCCCAGCCAGCGCACCCGACAGCACCGGCAGCAGGCCAAGCAGCAGGGCGGTGGGAGAGCGGTACACCAGCAGCAACAGGGTGACGATGATGGCCAGGCCGATGCCGGACAGGCGGGTGACATCGCCCTTGATGGTGGCGCGCGCACTCACCGAGAATGGCCCTGGTCCGGTCAGCGCCAGCCTCAGGTCGGGTCGGGCCACGGCCTGGAACGCGCTGCGGATCGCGGCTACGGCTTCTGCCTGGCCATCGGTGTCCGCGCCCTCGACCCGCGTGCGCGCCAGCAGCAGCGCCCGCTGGCCATCGCGTGCCGCCCACACGCCGTCGGCCATGTGCGGCCGCTGGCTGTTGCCCATCGCATCGAGCAGCTGCATGAATTCGCCGGTTGGGTCGCGCGGCAGCAAAGCCTTGCTGAAGAGGCCGGCGGAACCCGCCAGCAACTCGAGGCTGTCGGTGATCCCGGCACGCAGGCCTGCCGCGGTAAAGCGCTCCGGGTTCACTGCCGGACTCAACAGATAGCGGTTGTCGAGCAGGATCTGACGGTCGCGTTCCATGCCCTGCGTTTCGCCATTGGCGAGATGCAAAAACCGCACGTCGGCGCGCAAGCGGGCGGCCAACTGACGCGAAGCCTCGGCGCGCGCCGCCTGATCACCCCCTTCGATGCCGATCAGGATCAGGCGCGAGGCCACGCCGGATTTGAGCTGGTCGACCAGCAGCTGCTGTTCCGGGGTCGGGCTGCGCGGCAAAAAAGCCGACAGGTCGGCCGTCACAGGTGTCTCATGGTGCGGGCCACTCAGGGCGCAGCGGCCTGGATGGTCATGACGGAATAGTCGCCATCGGCCTGCTGGATTTCCACCGTGCGCACCTCGGCCTGCGCGCCCTGCATCTCGATGCGCTTGACCATGCGCGCTACTTTCGCATCCAGCGGCACCAGCACCAGGGTCCAGTGCGCGGCCGTGCCCTTCAGGCTCAATCGATACACTTTTTCCAGCGCACGGCGGTCGCCCGACAGGGTGGCGCGGATGCTGACGATCATGCCCGCAATCTCGGGGTAGTCTTTGAGCTGCAACACCTGCTTGCGCTTGCCACGCGCCACGGTCAGCTCCTCGCCATCGAGCACCAGGGATTCGGCGGCAGGCTCAAGGGTGTGTTTTTCCAGCCGCGCAGGGGCGATGAAACGCAACGTGCCCGACGACTCGACCGGCTCATCCAGAAACGAAATGAATTTTTGCTCGGTGAACGTCGCCGTGCCGTGCGGTGACGCTGCCAGCGCGTCCATCAACTGGCCGAGCCCCAACGGGGCGGCAGCGGCAAAAGCCGCTGATGTGGCGGTAAACAGCATCGCGCCAGCGAGGTGCCTCAACAATCGGATCATGGTGGATTGTGCCGACGTGCGGTCGGCGGCTGCCAGAAATCAAAAAAATTGAACCAGTTGAAGGGCGCGGCGCGACAGTGACGCTCCAGGCAGGCCGCATAGTCGGTCACCGCGTGGCGGATGGCGGCATCGCGCCCGACGCGCTCGACGTGGGTGAAATCAGCCAGCGCCTCGAAGTGGATGGCATAGCGATTACCTCCCAGATACAGCCCGGTCATGAAGATGACCGGCCGTCTGAGCATCGCCGCCAGGCGCATCGAACCGAGCGGGAACGCGGCGGGCCGCCCCAGAAACGGCAGCGTTAGCGTCGGGCCGGTATCGAGCGCGCGGTCCGCCAGCACGCCGAGTACCACGCCTTCGTCCAGTCGCGCCTGCACCTGCAACATGGAATCGAGCTGCCCCAGCGGGATGATGTCCTGCACTGCAGTCGGGCTGATGGCGGCGAGCGCGGCGTTGATCTGACGGGCGTTTTCCTCGTACATCACCATCGCCACGCGCAGACCGGGCTGTTGCCGGCCGACCGCGCGCGCCAGTTCGAAACTGCCCATGTGCGCCCCCATCAGAAACAGGCCCTGTCCCCTGGCATAAGCCGCATCGAACACCTCGCGCCCGTGAACCTGAATATCGAACAGGTCATAGCGGCCATGAAGCAAATACACCCGGTCGTGAATGCAGGTGGCGAAACTGTGGAAATGGCGAAACCGTTCAGACCAGCGTGGCGGCCGGCCGAGCGCACGCGCCAGGTAGGCCCGCGATGCCCCGCGTGCGCGCGGTGAGAACAGCAAAAAATACAGGCTGATCCCGACCAGCACCGCGCGCGACAGCGGCCGCCCCAACGTCAGCGAAATCCAGCTCATCACGCGCAGCATCAGCATGTTGCTGCGCTCCGGGCGCGTGGTCCATTCGGCCTGCTGCTCGACCCCGTTGGAGCTCACGGCAGCGCCCCGTCCGCAGCGACAAACGCCACCATGCCGCTGGCCACGGCACGCCCGGCCGCCCTCAGTTCGAAGCGGACCACGCCCGGGCCCGGCGACGCATAATCCAGGCGCAGGCTTTCGCCGGGCAGCACCGGGCTGAGAAACTTGGCCGACCGGATTTCGCTGCGCACAACCGGCCCATCCTGCAACGCAGCCAGCGCAAACACCGCTGCATCGAGCAACACCACGCCAGGCAGAATCGGCCGCCCGGGAAAGTGGCCGGCATAGGCCGGATGGTCGGCTGCGATGGCCAGCGGCAGGGACAGCAGGGTCATGCCTGAAGCCCCTGCGCGGAATGTGCCCGCAGGCTGGCCAGCAGGGCCTGCGGGTGCGGCAACTTGCCGGTGGCATTGCGCGGCAGCGCGTCGACGAACAACAGCGGACGCGGCAAAAAAATGGGGTCGATGCATTCGCGCAGCGCGTGCATCAGCGCGGCTGGCGTCAGCCTCGGCGCCACCACCAGCGCGACCAGGCGGCGCACGCTTTCCAGCGCCTCCGCATCGTCTGGCGGCAATAAAAACACGCCGTCCTCAACGCCCGGTATCGCATTGAGCTGATAGTTGAGATAGGCCAGCGACGTGCGCTTGCCCGCAATATTGACCAGATCGGCATGCCGGCCGTGGAGCAAAAAATGGCCCGGGCGCGACGCGATGGGTTCGATCACATCGTTCAAGCGGATCGGCGCGTCGATATGTCCGCCCTCCGCCCACACCGTCTCGCCCTCATGACGCAAGCGAATGTCGGGAAAAGTCTGCCAGGCGGCGCCTGCCGTCGTGCGGCGGGTCGCGAGCTGGCCGGTTTCGGTGCAGCCGTAAATTTCCAGCAGGGGGCAGCCGAAGCGACGCTCCGCCTCGGCGGCAAGCTGGGCCGACAGCGGCGCGGTGGCCGACAGCACGAGATCGGCAGCTGGCAGCACGTCCTGCGCGGCCAGCAGCGCCCGCAAATGGAAAGGCGAAGTCGCCAACACGCGCGGACGCGGCAACTGTCCCAGCGCCGTGCAGATATCGTCCGGATAAAAGGGATTGCCTTCGTGCAGCGCCGCGCCGCACTGCAGCGGCAGCAGCACCGTGGTCTCAAGGCCGTACATGTGCTGCGCCGGCACCGTGCCCACCAGCGCATGCGCCGGGCCGATACTCAGGCGCGCGGCCTCGGCCTGCACATTGCGCACCAGGCTGCCCCAGCGCTTGCGGTGCGGCGTTGGTTCACCCGTGGAACCCGAGGTAAACACCAGCGCTGCAACCTGATCGTGAGGAATCTGCGGAATACTCGGCGCGCCAGACGCCTGCGTGCCAGCATCCTGAAAACGGAACCCGGGCAGATCAACGTCGCATGCATCCTGGTCCCGGATGCAGAACACATCCGGCGCGAGCCGCTGCATCTGCCGCACCATTTCCGCAGTGTGATTGGGTGGCAACAGGCTCACCCGGCCGCTGACCAGGCAGGCCGCCAGCGCCACCATGAAGCGGTAGCGATTGCCGCACAGGTTGAGTACATGACGTCCTGGCGGCAATTGCGCCGCGAGCGACTCGACCTCGCGCAAAAACTGCCCGACGCTGATCGCCACACCCCCGCGCCATGCCACGGTGGCATCGAGATGGCCATGAACGAGCAGTGGCAAGGTCGGCATGTCTGGAATCGAAGCGCTCAATGTCAACGCGATGACGGATCCGGCTGTGTCGAAGGCTTTTTCCAGAACGCGCGCACGCCTTCCATGATGCCGTGCCGCTCCAGGTCGGGCAGCTTGCGCAACCGCACGGCGTACTCGACAGCAAACATCAGCAGAACCAGCGGAAACGACAGGAAGTTGGCAAACACAGACCATGCTTCCATGCTGGCGCAACAGAACAAGCCACTTGAAACCAGGCTCACCGCCAGAAAGAACAGCGTCCACGCCAGGGTCACCTGGCGCGTGTAACGCAGCACGTCGGGCGCCAGCTGGGCGCGATGCACAACCTCGGCAAGTTTGGTCACCAGCGCTTTCCGCCCGCCCAGCAGCGTTCTGCCAAACACGGCGGCCAGCATCACATTGGTGCCGACATGCTGCAGGAAATATACCCAGTTGAAATTGCGTTGCAGCGCGCCCCAGAACACGGCCAGCAACACGCCGACAGCCGCGCACAGCGCCAGCATCAGCAGCCGCCGCGGCGAACGCCAGGCCAGCCACAGCAGAATCGCCAGCGAAGGTGCCAGCGAAACCGCCACGCCAAGCGACGGCAGGGTGGTCGCGGCCGACGTCGCCGCGCTGTAATGCGCCAGCACCGGGTAGGCGACCACCCCGGTTGCAATCACGACGCCCCGTGCCATGCGCGCCCAGCTCAAACGCATGAAATCAGACTCATTTCGTCCGGTTAGCCGCAACGTGTCGGGTCAACTCGGTCAGCGAACTGAAAATCCGGGTGTTATCGGCGCTATCGGCACGCAGCGAAAACCCGAACTGCTTGGACACCACCAGCGCCACTTCCAGAATATCGATGGAGTCGAGCCCCAGTCCATCGCCATAGAGCGGCGCGTCGGGCTGAATGTCCTCCGGGCTGATCTCGAGATTGAGCGCAGCCACGATCAGGGCGGCGATTTCGCCTTGTAGCGCATGTTGGGATTCGGGGGAATTGGATTCGGTGGACACAGATTCAGACATAACAGTTTCACAACAAAAATGAGCGGGGCAACCCGTACCTGCCGGGTCGCACCGCTCATTATATTCCGGTAAGCCTGTTGACCGCGGTCCGGCTTATTTCTGCTTGCGATAAACCATGCGCGACGCCGTCACCGGATCCGTCACGATTTCGGCAATTTGACCGTTTTTGTTCCACATCACCCGGTACGGCGAAAAACTGGACGCCCAGTAATTCCAGACCGGCGCGTCGAGCGAGAGTGTCTCGTCCCGCTGCGGGTAGCCGACAGCGATGACTGCCTGCTCCTTGCTCATGCCCACCGCGACCTGGCCGAGCTTGATCGCTTCACGCACCGTGGCCGGGTATTGTGCGATTTTTGCCTTGGGATCATCGGCCACGATCAGCTTCTCGGCAAACTGCTCCAGCGTTTCCTGTGCCCGGCCATAATCCAGGCCGATGCGCATGTCCTTGCCATTCATGTCCACATACAGCCGGTTGCTGCCATAACTTGTCAGCCTGACCGGCGTGCCGGCCGGGATGAATGGCAGGGATCCAAAGTTGGAATCGCTGATCCAGTCATCTTCATAATGCAGATTGCAGCAGGTGTAGCCTGCACGCAAAGGCGCCGCGGGCTTCGAGTCAAACCAGCCGGCCTGCGCCTGCGCAACACTCCAGAACACCGCGCAAAAAAACAACATCGATTTGATTTTATTGGTCATTTTCGCCACCCCCCCCTGTAAACACCCAGTCATCCTGGTAAGCTAGTCAGGCTACCGCACCCACCGGTTTTTTCCAACCCGCTGCAACTTGATAACCTAGGGGCTGGAAAAATGCACACAGGTTTGCTATGCTTCTTGTTTTTCCCGTTTCCCGGAATCCTTTTTCAATGCCCTACGTCAAAATCAAAGAAAACGAGCCGTTCGATGTCGCACTGCGCCGCTTCAAGCGCTCCATCGAAAAAGTGGGTCTGCTGACCGAACTGCGTGCCCGCGAGTTTTACGAAAAACCCACCGCAGAACGCAAGCGCAAGCTCGCAGCGGCAGTCAAGCGCCAGAGCAAGCGTCTGCGCGGCCAGCAACTCCCCCCCAAGATGTATTGATTCTGCGGCCACGCAGAATATCGCTCGACTCATGTCGCTGAAAGCCCGCGTCACCGACGACATGAAAGATGCCATGCGCGCCAAGGATTCGGCGCGTCTGGGGACCATCCGTTTGTTGCTCGCTGCGATCAAGCAGAAAGAAGTCGACGAACGGATCGAGCTCGACGATGCAATGATCAGCAGCATCGTCGAAAAACTCATCAAGCAGCGCAAGGATTCGATCAGCCAGTTCCAGACCGCCGGTCGCGACGACCTGGTGGCCGTGGAGCAGGCCGAACTGGTCGTGTTGCAAGCCTACCTGCCCGAACAACTGTCCAGCGCCGAAGTCGAGGCCGCCGTCATTGCGGCGATCGCCGAATCGGGTGCCGCCAGCGCCAAAGACATGGGCAAAGTTATGGGCCTGCTCAAACCCCGCCTCGCCGGCCGCGCCGACATGGGACAGGTTTCCACGCTGATCAAAGCGCAACTGGCAGGATAAGCCCCGTCCGGCAGGTGCCCGGACCCTTAAGCTCCTTTGGTATGCGGCAACCATGATCCCGCGCGACTTCATTGATACCCTGCTTGCCCGCGTCGATATCGTTGATGTCATCGACCGCCGCGTATCGCTGAAAAAAGCCGGCCAGAATTACCAGGCCTGCTGCCCGTTCCACAGCGAAAAAACCCCCTCCTTCACCGTCAGCCCAACCAAGCAGTTTTACCATTGCTTCGGCTGCGGCGCGCACGGCACCGCGCTCGGCTTCCTGATGGAATACGAGCACATGGGCTTTCCCGATGCCGTGGCAGCACTGGCGCAGGACGTCGGCCTGCCGGTGCCGGACTCCGGCGAACCCGAGCGCCCCAAACCGCCGCCCGCCCTGTGGGACGCGCTGGAGCAAGCCGCGCAGTTCTACCGGCAGCAACTCAAAAAAACCCCGCGTGCAGTTGACTACCTGAAGCAACGCGGCCTCACCGGCACCATCGCCGCCCGTTACGGCATGGGCTATGCGCCAGACGACTGGGCGCCGCTCAAACAGGTTTTCAACGACTACTCGGCTGATGCACTTTCCGCCTCGGGCCTGGTCGTCGACGGCGAGCACGGGCGGCGCTACGACCGCTTCCGCGACCGCATCATGTTCCCCATCCGCAACAGCAAGGGCCAGATCGTCGGCTTTGGCGGGCGCGTGCTCGACAAAGGTGAACCGAAATACCTCAACTCCCCGGAAACGCCGCTGTTTCACAAAGGCTCCGAGCTCTACGGCCTGTTCGAGGCACGCGCCGCAATCAAGGCGGCCGGTCGCGCCATCGTGGTCGAAGGCTATATGGACGTGGTGGCGCTGGCGCAGCACGGCGTGGAATTTGCCGTCGCCGCACTCGGCACTGCAACCACACCAATTCATGTCCGCACCCTGCTGCGCCACACCGACCGCCTGATCTATGCCTTTGACGGTGACAATGCCGGGCGCAAGGCCGCCTGGCGCGCGCTGGAAAACTCGCTGGAAGCCCTGCAGGACGGCAAGGAAATCAGCTTCCTGTTCCTGCCCGAAGGCGAAGATCCCGACAGCACCATTCGCACCCATGGCCAGGCGACTTTTCTGCGAATGCTGGACAACGACACCCTGCCGCTCTCAGCGTTTCTGGTGCGCGAACTGGCCAGCGGGCTCAAGCTCGACACCCAGGAAGGCCGCGCCTCCCTGCTCAAGCAGGCCAAACCGCTGCTGGAAAAAATC
>NCHD01000160.1 GCA_002257045.1 Hydrogenophilales bacterium 16-61-112
CAGCCTGCAGGAAATCCGCAGCGCGCTCGGCAACCTGGTGTCCAATGCCGTGCGCTACACGCCCGAAGGCGGCGACATCACCCTGGCCTGGTCGCTGCGCACTGGCGAAGGCGTGTTTTCCGTAATCGACTCGGGCGAAGGCATCGCTGCCGAGCACATTCCGCGCCTCACCGAGCGGTTTTATCGCGTCGACCGCAGCCGTTCGCGCGAAACCGGTGGCACCGGACTGGGCCTCGCCATCGTCAAGCATGTGCTCACGCGCCACGGCGCGCATCTTGAAATCCGCTCCACGCCGGGCAAGGGCAGCACCTTTTCGGCGGTGTTCCCTGAATCGCGCCTGATTATCGCGCTGCCTACCGCGACGGTGATTCCGTTTCCGGCGCTGGAGCAAGCCGCCGGTTAAGCGCCTGCGCCAGCTGCGCGCGCAATGCTTCGGCCCGAGGCGCCGCGTGGCGTTTGCCGTGCGCGGATGTCTGCCCCCACACCGGGTTGGGAAAATGCGGATCGTCGGCAAAACGCGGAATCACATGCCAGTGCAGATGCGGCACCACGTTTCCGAGCGAGGCGAGGTTGATCTTGTCGGGCTGCATCACCTCGCGCAGCGCCGCTTCGGCTGCAAACACCACGTGCATCAACGCCGCCTGATCGGCTGGCAGCAGGTCGGTCATTTCCTTGACGTGGGCATTCAGCATCACGCGCAGAAAACCAGGGTAGTCCGGCTCGTCAGCGAGGACGACGCGGCATAGCGCGTCACGCCACAAGACGTCGCCGCCATTGGCAAGGCAGAGTGGGCAATCGGGTGTGTTCATGCGGCATCCTTGCTTTTTGCTTGCGTGCGAGTCCAGTGAAAGGGCGCCTTGAGAATGGCAGCGAGGCCGCGCCACAGCAGCTTGCCTGAGCCTTGTGCCGAGGTGCGGGTGGCGCGCAATGCCAGATAAAACGCCAGTGAAAAGCTGACCGTGAGATTGACCATGCCAATCAGGAACACCCCCGCGATGGAGACCAGCACCACGGAGAGCGGCAACTGCCAGTCGTACGCCTGCCAGGCGTAGCCGAGGTTGGCAGCGGAAAAGGCGATGTGGCGGATGTCGAGCGGCAGGCCCGACAAATGACCAAAGGCACTGGTGAGGCCGAGGTAGAAGCCGAAAAACAGGTTGCCCATGATGCCGCCGAGATGCTCGCGCAGGTAATCGACGATGCGCTGCCAGCTGCGGGCGCCGAGCAAACGCGGCGGCAGGGTCAGGTTTGCCAGCCGCTCGGGAATGCGCTGATAGATCGTTTTGTTGTCGTAGTAGCCGCTGACGATGCCGGACAGGAACAGCCCGACGCCGGCGACAGCAGCATAAAACAGCGCCGCGCTGCGCGCAGGGTCGATTTCGGCCAGCAGCTCGGCGGCCTTGTCCGTGTCGATCGTGGCCTGGCCTGCTGCAGCCAGAGCCAGCGCGATCAGGGTAGCGGTAGCGAGGGCAAACAGCATGTTGCCGAATATGGCCGCAGCCTGCGAGCGCCACACCTTGTCGGCAAACTCGGCGATCAGCTTCTGCTGTGCCTGATGGCTGCGGGCTTCGGCCAGGGTGTGGGCAAATAGGCTGGCCGTCATGGCCGGTTGCTTGGTGGCGATGGTCAGGTGCAGCAGATAGATCAGCACGAATCCCAGCGCGTAATTCAGGCTGACCAGCAAGGCTTCCTGCAGCGGCGCCAGGTGCAGATCAACCAGGCGCGATTTCAACAAGGCCATGGCGGCGATGACGATGCCCGCGCCGCTGGCCGACCAGAACATTCTGGCGAGGGCCGAGCGGGTGTCGGCCACGTAATGCTCGCCGGTCTGGCTGGCAAACAGGCTGATCTGGCG
>NCHD01000011.1 GCA_002257045.1 Hydrogenophilales bacterium 16-61-112
CTGGCCGGCGCGCGCGGCGTGCTGGTCAACATCACCGCTTCCTCGACGGTGAAGATGCGCGAAATTCATGAAGTGATGAACACCATCAAGGCGTTCACCGCCGAAGAAGCCACCGTCATCGTCGGCCAGGTGCTCGACGACAGCATGGAAGATGCGCTGCGCGTCACCATGGTCGCCACCGGTCTCGGCAGCCCGATCGCCCGCCAGCAGACGCGTCCGATGCAGATCATCCGCACCGGCACCGACGATGCGCCGATGATGGTCGGCGGCGATGAAGAGTTGCCCAGCGTCATGACCACCCGCCGCACCCGGGTCCAGGCCATGTCCGATTCTGGCGTCGATCATCTGGACATTCCAGCCTTCCTGCGTCGCCAGGCAGACTGAGCATGGCGCTTGCCGCAGCCGGTTCGCCTCGGGTTCAGCCCACGGCGAACTGGAGCCCTTTGGGCTTGGGTGGCTTGCGTTCCTGCCTGCCCGCCACGTCCTTCGGGCGCGAGCGGGCAGACGGCTCCGGCAGCCTCCCTAGCGGGCACGCGTGCCCGCTAGGGAGGCTCGTCCTGCGCAGTTAAAATGACAACATGATCAAGCAACGCACATTACAAAAACCGGTCAAGGCGGCAGGCGTCGGCCTGCACTCCGGCGTCAAGGTCGAAATGACCTTGCGCCCGGCAGCAGTCGACAGCGGTATCGTGTTCCGCCGCATCGACCTCGTGCCGCCGGCCGAACTCAAGGCAGACCCGTATCTGGTCACCGACACGCGGCTGTGTTCCATGCTCGAATCCGGCGCAGCCAAGGTATCCACCGTCGAACACCTGATGTCCGCGCTTGCGGGCCTCGGCATCGACAACCTGCTGGTCGATCTGACCGGCCCCGAAATTCCCATCATGGACGGCTCCTCGGCGCCGTTCGTGTTCCTGCTGCAATCCGCCGGCATCGTCGAGCAGGATGCGCCAAAAAAGTACGTGCGCATCACCCGTCCGATCGAAGTGCGCGACGGTGACAAGTGGGCACGCTTCGTTCCACACAACGGCTTCAGGGTCGATTTCACCATCGACTTCGATCATCCCGTTTTTGACAAGAGCGGCAAGACCGTCAGCATCGATTTTGCCGAGACGGCCTACACCAAGGAAGTCGCGCGCGCGCGCACCTTCGGCTTCATGCACGAGGTCGAATACCTGCGCAACCAGGGGCTGGCGCTGGGCGGCTCGCTCGACAATGCCATCGTCATGGATGAATTCCGCGTGTTGAACCAGGACGGCCTGCGCTACGAGGACGAGTTCGTCAAACACAAGGTGCTCGACGCCATCGGCGACATCTACCTGCTGGGGCATCCGATCATCGGTGCCTTCGAAGCCTACAAATCGGGCCATGCGCTGAACAACGCCCTGCTGCGCGAACTGGCGCAGCACCAGGAATCCTGGGAATTCATCAGCTTCGAACGCGAGGCCGACGTTCCGCAAGCCTTCGCCCGGCTGCATCCGCTCGCCGCATGATCGCCGTACGCCTGCTGATCGTCATCCTCCTGATTGTGGCGGTGACGCTCGGGCTGGCGTGGCTGGTGACCGGCAATCGCGCTCATCTTGCAACCCTCGGCCGCGTGCTGCGCTTCGCGCTGGTGGTCGGCGTGGCCGGCGCGCTGTTTTATGTGGTGGAACGCCTGGTCTTGCGCTAAATCTGAGCGCAACAACGCAACGCAGCCTGTTTGCAGCTGACTGGGCCGACCCGGCCCACGCTCCCGCCCAGGCAGGCGTGATTCATCCTCTGGCTTGACTGGCAAGCGTTCGGGCCATGTCAGGAAACAGGCTACACAGAAGCACGCCACGAGATGCCGCAGGTACGCCGCCCCCTCGATCCCGCTACTGCCGAAACCCTGTCGAATCAGGGTCTGACGACCCACCTTGCGCGCGAACGGCTGGCTGTGGAAGGAACGAACGCCTTGCCGGACAGGTGGCAATACGGCGTGCGGGCGATGCGGATCGACGTGATCCGCGAACCGATGTTCCTGCTGCTGACCCTGACGGCCGCAAATCTATCTGGTACTGGGCGATCTGCTTGAGGTCCTGATGCTGCTGTTATTTGTCGCGATGGTGGTAGTGGGCATCACGCTGTAGCAGTCGCACAAGACCGAACGGGTATTGCAGGCGCTGGGCAACAACGGAGCCGCCACAGGGGCGACCCGGCGGCGACGATTCGCCGCCGGTGTATTTCGACACGCTGGTGGTGCAGGGTCAGGGCATTGCGCGCGTCACCGCCAAGAGACCGCACCCCGAAATGGGCAAGATCGGCAAGTCGCTGCAGGCCTTGCACCCCGAGCCCAGCTCGATGCAGCACCAGGTTCACCGCATGAGGTGGATCTTCGCGGCAGGGCATGCTGCTGACCAGCGTGGTGGGGTGCTCTGACGGCCACCCGCGGCGCCGGGCTCGATGCCCTGCTGGCGGGGATCACGCTCGCCATTTCCCTGCTGCCGCACGAGTATCTGGTAGTGCTGACGGTTTTCCTCACGCTGGGTGCCTGGCACATTCCAGCACTGGAAACGCTCGGCGCCGCCACCCTCCTATGCGCGGACAAAACCGGCACCCTCGGCTTCCTCGCATGCGTGCTCTATATTCCAGGCTTGCGCGATTTGTTCGGCTTCGCCTATCTGCACGCGAATGATGTGCTTCTGGCCATCGCGGCCGGCGCGACCGGAGTGGTGGGGTTCGAACTATTCAAGTGGGTCAAGGCAACAGGCCTTAACGACCCGCTGCCTGAAGACTCCGGTTTTTGGGTTCCCGACCCGGTTTGGACCGGCCCTCAAAGCACCGGCGACCCGCTTGCTTTCCGGCTTGTCGTCGTCTAGTACTAATTAACTACAAAATGGAGTACAAAAGTTAAAGTCTGGCTGCGGCCTGTCGTTAACGACAAACCAGACCCAAGCCTGCCTCCCTAGTTGGCCCTCCTCAACCACCAGGACACTTGCCATGCGCCCCATACAATTTCTGACTTCAAGCTATCGAATCAGTGGCCTCACCCCTGACGGAGCAGATCCGGTGCAATGCCGCGAAACGCCGGAAGAGCGGGTGGCCGCAGTTATGGATGCGCTGGAGGAGATTAGTGAACTGATCACGCATCAATGTTTTTCCCAACCTGGCGCGCTGACCGAGGACAGCATCACGGCGTATGCGCTGGCGCTGATGCAGTTGCGTGAATGCGCCTGTGCGGCCGGACTCGGGCGCCTGACAAAAGCCTGCGATGCGCTGGCCGTGACGGTTGCACGGTTGATTGAGGACAAAAACTGCACCTGCAACAGGCAATGCGAGGCTCTGACGCGCTTTGTCGCCCATGCGCGCGCCATGCTGCAAATGAGCACCGAGACAATCCGGCCACAGACGCTGCCGCGTACCCTGGCCGGCACCCTGACCACGGCGGAAATCATGAGTGCGGGCGCGTATCTGTCGCTCCAGGCCGCACATTGAATCGCGCCTGATTGTTCCGCTTGCAGCAGACAAGCCGCGCTTGTGCCCGCTCCCCTTCCCTGACCGCAGCAGCTAGGTTGGCTGACACGGCAACAACCCGTATACCCCTCCCCCGACCGGGTTCAGGTCGCCAGTTGCAACTGGAAATCCTCGCCCAGCCAAGCCCCATCCATTCCTTGCCAGGTGAAATCCAGCACCCGGCAGGAACGAAGCTGCGCAGCGTCCAGCTTGAGCCCGTGCAGCGCCAGCCCCAAAGGCTGGGTTGGCCGGTCGATCCCATGGCTCCCGCCGTCGAATCTCAGATGCAGCACCGCCGGTTGCGGCAGCAAGATAAGCAGATCGCGCCCGGCGGCCAGATGCCCGATGCGCGCGCGCGGCGTCCAGACCCAGGCGGCGGCAGCAGGCGGCTTGCCGGCGTAACGCTGCCACACGGCTGCCGGACGGTCGAACACCTGCCCGCACGCGTGCGAGGCGGCCAGTTTGATGAATTCGGCATGCGCCCACGCCAGCGGCATGGCTGAACCGGTTGGCCGCCCCGGCTGCAGGTGACGCTGCGGCAGGGGCGCGGCATCCCACACCTGTTCCGGCAGCAGCCCCGCCGCGCTGGCCATGGCATGCATCGCATGCAGGTAGGGCAACGGGTCGTCGCCGCGCGCCAGTGCGTAATGGCCGCGCTCGCCCACCAGCAGCGGCCAGCCACGACCGCGACCGCTGCCGTCGAACGGGCGGCCATCGGCATGCTCGCCGTAGCCGTCACCGTTGTAGCGATGCCAGACCGGACCACTCGGAGTATCGGTCTTGAGCAGGGCGTCGACCAGCTTGAGAGTGTCGAGAATCAACGGATCGTCGGCACGCCGCAGCCCCAGTCGAACCAGTTGCAGAAAATCGACACCTACCTGCGAAGTGGCATCCAGCCCCGGTTCCTCGGCGCGATTCTTGATCGCCAGATGGCGCTTCAGCGCGGCTGGGCAGGCCAGGATTTCTTGCGGCGCCTCGCGCACGTAATGCGCGGCGATACCGTGTTCGCGACCGAGCGCACTGTCGCGCGCCACGCACCAGTCTTCCAGTCGCGCATTCCAGAAGTCGGCCACTTGCAGCGGCAGGTCGCGCTCATTCGCTGGCAACAACGCTGAACCGGCCACCAGCGCCGCAATGCAAACCGCCAGGGTATAGGGGTTGACGCCGGCATCTTCCTCCCAGCGGTCCTGCGGGCTGGACGGGCCTTCGCGCAGAACGAAGGCGAGCGCACGGCGCACCATGTCCGCCACCGGCATGCCGCCGAGGGCGCCGTGCTCGGCCAGACTCACCGCCAGCAACACCGGAAACGCCGTTTCGTCGAGCTGTACCCCAGACCAATAGGGGCGACCGCCGAGCCACTGGTTCTGTAACCAGTGGCCATCGGCGTTCTGCGTCGCCATCAGGTAGCCGAGCACGGCGCGGGCTTCGACTTCGCCACCCAGCGCCAGCAGGGCCTGGGCGCATTCGGCCAGATCGCGCGGCCACACCAGGTGATAGCCACCGCGCTCGTCGCCCTGGTTGCCCCATGGCACCGACAGGCTTGCCACCATGGCACCCATGAAAGTCTTGTCGGAATGGGTTTTCAGCACCTGCGCCGAGGTTCGCAACTGCGCGTCCAGCGCGGCCGGCAGATCGAACGCGCCGCAGCGCGTGACCCGCGCCGCATGCCAGTCGTTCCAGGCGGCAGCCTGCTGTTCCGACACGGCGGCAAACGGCTCGGCTAGGCTCGACAGCGCCAGCGTGGCCGCAGCCTGCGGCGAGGTGGACAGCCCCAGCGCCAGGCTGGCGCGTAGCGGCAGCGCCGCCATCAGCGCGACATTGCCGGGCCCGGCTTCGTGCCAGTCCCAGCTCATGCGGCCGTGGCGGGCAAAGTCCTGCCAGCCGTCGCTGCTGCCGACATGGCCGGCAGAGGTGGCGGTCAGCGCATCTCGGAATTCCGCATCCACCCCCAACAGCGCCAGCGCAAACGGTCCCTGCTGCGCCGACAGCATGCGCCGTCCGCGATGACGGCCTGCCCAGGCCTGGTTGTTCCAGCCGGTGCCGCCCAGATGCGGCGCCAGCAGCAGGTAGGGGCGCAGTGCCGGGTCGCCGCTCAACTCCACCTCCAGCCGCAGCACATCGCGGCCGGGATCGACGCAGATGCGCAACGTCAGGCTGAAGCGTGGATGGCGATGCACGATGACGGGCAGCGGCACCCCGGGCGCGGGGATGTCCAGCGTGTAATCCGCCTGCCGTTTGACCTCGATCCAGAACCCCGCGCCGTCCGCCACAATGAAGCCGAGGTCACGGATTTGCGGGATGTCGATGCGCGGGAAATACACCTCGTTGACGATGCCGTGGCCGAGGGTGAACCACAGGCGCGAGGAACCGAGCGCGGTGCCGACCAGATCCTTGTCGCTGGAGGTCCAGGTGGGCGCAAGACCGGGGTGGCCGGGGGCAAAGCCGCTTGGGGCTGTCATGGATAAGACTCCAACCCGCGTGAGGGAAAGCGCGGGATTCGGCGCACTGTACGGCAATGCCTCCGCGGCACGCGACCCCGGTGCGTCCAGTCAGGCGCGGCCGGGCTGCACCTGCAACGATTCCGCGTCCAATGCGCCGGACGCCGGGGCGTGCGCATGTCCGAGCGCCAGCGCGTAGATGCGCTGCAGGTCATCCTCGCTGACGTCGATGAAGGTGTCGAGCTGGGACAGCGCGTAGACCAGGTCGCTATGCGGAATCATGCGCTCAGTCTCTCCAGAGGCAAGCGCCTCAAGCTGGGCTTTGGCCTCGACGGTTTCGCGCCACCACGCCTGCGGATAACGCCGCCAGGCAAACGGATAGTTAAACAGCACGGCTACGATCAGCAGCACCACCACGTTCAGCAACACCGGTACGAACAGATAGCCGTAACCCAGCGACAGAATCGGCGCGCCGCCCATTACCGCGAACAAGGCCGTTGCACCGCCCGGCGGATGCAGACAGCGCAGCCAGTACATCAGGCCGATCGACGCAGCAACCGCAACCGAGGCAGCGAGCATCGGCTCGGATATCCATTGTGCGCAGGTGACGCCGACTACGGCCGAAATCAGATGCCCGCCGACCACCGGCCAAGGCTGCGACAAGGCCCCGTGCGGCGCGGCGAACAGCAACACGGCCGACGCGCCCATCGAGGCCACCGTGAGCGCCCCAACGTGGTCGCCGAGCAGGGCATGGCTGACCCACAGCACGGCAAGAATGCCGATCAAGCCCCCCGCCGCAGAAATCCAGTGTTCGCGTTCCGAAACCGAATAGGCCAACTTACGCACCATGCCGCGCTCCCGCCTCAGCCCGTGCTCCAGGCGCGCGGTCGCCGCATCCCGGCGATCTTGCACGCCTGCTTGACGTAGCCGTAGGGGAACAGCACGAACAGCTGCTTCTGCGCCTCGCGCCCCATGCGTTCAGCCAGGTGCTTGATGGCAAAACGGGCATCGGCGATGACCTGGTGCTCGTCATAGTAGTCGCGCATGAAACGCAGCACGTCCCAATGGTCGTCGGTCAGCTCGATGTTTTCGTCCTGTGCCAGTACCCGCGCCACGTCCTCGTTCCAGTCGCCAGGTTCGACCAGATAGCCTTCCGCATCGCGTTCGGGCATCACGGTTTCGGTCATTGCGTTCATGTCAGACCCCTTTCAGTTAACGATGCGCCCAGTTTAGGGATTCCCTAATCATCCATCCAACGATATATTTTGCTATTTAATATCGATGAATCCGATAAAGGCAGATGGATACCGAACTCGCCCGTACCTTTTTGATGGTTGCCGCCACCGGCAACTTCGTCGCCGCCGCCAGTCGCCTGCATGTCACCCAGTCCACGGTCAGTGCGCGCATCCACTCGCTGGAAACCACGCTGGGCGCCCGACTGTTCCAGCGCGGACGCAACGGCGCAGCACTGACGCCGTCTGGCAAACGTTTCCTGCGTCACGCCAAAAACCTGGTGCGCACGGTCGAGCAGGCGCATCATGACGTCGGCCTGCCGCAGGGGTTTCGCGACGTGCTGACCCTTTCCGGTCGCATTGCCGTATGGGAAGGCTTTTTGCCGCACTGGGTGGCGTGGATGCGCGAAGCCGCGCCGGATGTCTCGCTGCGGCTCGAAATCGGCTTCGAGCCCGACATCATGCAGGGACTGATCGAAGGCACGGTCGACATCGGCGTGATGTACACGCCGACCTCGCGCAGCGGTCTGGTGGTCGAACCCCTGTTCGACGAAACCCTGCTGCTGGTGACCCACGACCTCACGCGCAGCTGGCCCGATGACGGCTACATCCACATCGACTGGGGGCCGGAGTTCCACGCCCAGTTCAGCGACCACTACCCGGATGCACCGCCGCCCACGCTGGTCGCCAACATTGGCTGGCTCGGCGTGCAGCAACTGCTGACGTATGGCGGCAGTGGGTATTTTCCGCGGCGGCTGGTGCGCCGCTATATCGAATCCGGGCAGCTGTGGCGCGTGCCGGATGCCCCGCAATTCAAGCTGCCGGCCTGGATGGTGTTCCCGCGCGACAGCGACAACGCCACCCTGAAACTGGCGCTGGATGGCTTGCGCGAACTGGCACGCTCAGAGCAGGCGCAGGCGGACTGATTGGGTTCGAATGCCCCCTGGCATGCTGCGGCCGTACCTGGCCGCGATGCATACCCGAACCTCCGCAACAGACACTGGCAGCAATGGATTTTGTTCGATTTGGGGATATATATAGATAGCGGGCCAAGATACAAAACTGGCGCAATGCCAGGCGGCATGACCGGGAGGACGACGAAATGCTGGACCGGTTGCGGGTGCATCAAATGCGACTGCGGGTGGAGGCCTCCGGCTTGCCGCTGGTGGTCGAGCTGTGGGACGGGCAAATAGTGGGGCGGGATAAATCCGCTACCGTGCGGGTTCGGCTCAATCAGGCCGCCAGCCTGAAGGCGATGGCTGAACCCAGCCTGGGCGCGCTTGCCCGCGCGTATGTCGAAGGCGCGCTCGACCTGCACGGCACTATCCGCGACATCCTCGCGCTCGGCGACCGCCTCTGCAACGCCGGCGACTGCGCGCCGAAGACCGGGTCGCCGGACTGGAAATGGTGGCGCCACACCCGCAGCAAGGATCGCAAGTACGTCCAGTATCACTATGACGTATCGAACGATTTTTACGCCCTGTGGCTGGATACCCGACGCGTGTATTCCTGCGCCTATTTCAAGCAGCCGGACATGAGCCTGGACGACGCGCAATTGGCCAAGCTTGACCATATCTGCCGCAAGCTCGATCTCCAGCCGGAGGAACGCCTGCTCGACATCGGTTGCGGCTGGGGCGGCCTGATCCTGCACGCGGCCGAACACTACGGCGTGAATGCGGTCGGCATCACCCTGTCGGACGAGCAGCACGCCTTTGTCAGCCAGCAAATCGCGGCGCGCTGCCTGCGTAGCCGGGTCGAGGTACGCCACATGGACTACCGCGACGTACCCGAGCACGCGGGCTACGATAAGATCGCCAGCGTCGGCATGTTCGAGCACGTTGGCCGCCTCAACCTGCGCACCTATTTCGACAAGATCCATGCGCTGCTGAAACCGGGCGGGCTGGTGCTCAACCACGGCATCACCACGGCCGAGCCTGATGCCAGCGGCCTGGGCAGCGGCATCGCCGAATTCATCGAAGACTATGTTTTTCCGGGCGGCGAACTGGTGCATGCGTCCGAGGTGCTGCGCGCCGCATCAGGCAGCGGCCTCGAATGCCTCGATGCCGAGAACCTGCGGCCACATTACGCGCACACCCTGTGGCACTGGGTGACGCGACTCGAACAGCACGCCGACGAAGCCCGCCGCCTGATCGGCGAACAGAAATACCGCATCTGGCGCATCTACATGGGTGGATCCGCTTACGCCTTCGAGCATGACTGGATGGAACTGTGGCAAGTGCTGGCCGGCAAGGCCATCGACGGCAGTCAGCCGAACTACCCCTTCAAGCGGGATTACATCTATTGCCACGAGTGAAGGCTTGGGTGCACGACATCATGCGCCGCAACGGCTGGCTTAACCTTGGGACAAACTGCAGGCGGTTCAGTTGTCCCGTTTCAGAAAATGCACGATGGACACTGCCGGCTCAGCCAGGTCGGCCAGCGTGTAGCGCTCGACGTGCTGCAGGAACGCGTGCTGCGCCTCGAACAGGATGGTTTTAAGGGCGCAGCCTTGCAGGATGATGCACACCGGATCCTCACAATTTACGGGTGCCAGCGTAGCCTCCATCAGTTCAATCACCTGGCGCAGGTTGATGCTGTGCTTCGGCTTGCCGAGCCGGATACCGCCATGCTGGCCCCGGCTTGCCTGAATCAGGCCGGCGCCCGCCAGTTTTTGCACGATTTTCATCACATGACTGCGCGACACACCGAATCGTTCGGCGATCTCCTGCACGGTTGACAGCCGGTCTTCTGGCATCGATGCCAGATAAATCAAAACCCGAAAAGCATAGTCCGTGTGTTTAGTCAGGCGCATGGCCGGGGGCTCTCGTATCGCTAGTTAGACATATTAACTTGACCCGGATTATTAGATTCATCTAATATTCCTGCTCAAACATTCATTTAACATGAATGTTACGAGCTTGCCCATCATATTCCAGGAGACCCCCCATGTTATCTGCCGAAACGCTGGCCACAATCAAGTCGACCGCCCCCCTGCTGGCCGAGCAGGGCCAAGCCATCACCACCCTGTTTTATGCCAAGTTGTTCCAGCAGCATCCTGAGCTGCAGCACATTTTTAACATGGCCAATCAGGCGAAGGGCGAACAGTCCCGCGCGCTGGCTGAGTCGGTATTCCAGTACGCCACCCATATCGACAAACTGCAGAATCTGGGGCCGATGGTCAACCGTATCGCCCACAAGCACGCCAGCCTGCAGGTTGCGCCCGAACACTATCCGATCGTGGGGAAATACCTGCTGGAAGCCATCCAGGACCACCTGGGGCTCGAAGCCGGCCATCCGGTGCTTGGCGCTTGGGCCGAAGCGTATGACCAGCTGGCCAGCATCTTTATCCAGACGGAAGAAGGCATCTACAGCGTCAACGCCGACAAGCCCGGCGGCTGGCGCGGATTCCGTCCGTTTGTCATCCGCGACATTCAGGACGAGGCGAGCGGGATCAAGTCGGTGTATTTGCAGGCCGAAGATGGCCAGCCCATCGCCAGTTTCGATCCCGGCCAATATGTCGGCATCAAGGTCAGGGTACCGGGTCATGAATACGACGAGATTCGCCAGTATTCGCTGTCAAATGCGCCCGGAAAGGATCATTACCGCATCACCGTCAAGGCCGAAAGCACGCCGCCCAGCCATGAAGGCAAGGTGTCGAACCACCTGCACGGCGCGCAGCCCGGCGATCAGGTGTGGCTGCAGCCGCCAACCGGCGAGTTCACCATCAAGCGCCCCGTGCAGAATCTGGTTCTGATCGCGGGCGGTGTCGGCATCACCCCCCTGTTGAGCATGCTGCTGCACCGCATCGAAACCGGCGGGGACATGTCCGGTCTGGTGTTCATCCATTGCTGCCGCGACCAGGCGCATCACGTGATGGGCAAGGAGCTGCGTCGACTAAGCGATCAGCATGGCTTCAGTTACCACGTCAGTTATGAGACCGGCAGCGGGGCCGATCACCAGGGCTATCTCGACCAGGCGATCTTGTCGCAATGGATCACCCAGGCCGGCGCCGATGTGTATTTTTGCGGCCCCAAGCCGTTCATGACCGCAATCAACACCCAATTGCTGCAAATGGGATTGAGCGACGAGCAGTTGCATCATGAGGTCTTCGGCCCCGGCACCCCCCTGCTGACGCATTGAGCAGCGGGGCTGGCAGCGGACTTAAATCCGCTGCCGTGCCCGCGCAATCGCTGCCCGCACCTGTCGCGGCGCGGTGCCGCCGACATGGTCGCGGGCGGCGAGCGAGCCTTCCAGCGTCAGCACGGCGTAGACCGCGTCGTCAATCATCGGGCTGAATGCCTGCAATTCGGCCAATGACAACTCCGCCAGATCACGCCCGCTGCTGTCGGCCGCGCGCACCGCGCGCGCGACGACTTCGTGCGCGTCGCGGAAAGGCAGGCCTTTTTTCACAAGGTAATCAGCCAGATCGGTGGCGGTGGCAAAGCCCTGCAACACGGCAGCGCGCATCGCTTCGGGCTTGACGGTGACACCGGTCAGCATGTCGGCGTAGATCGCCAGCGTGTCGTTCAGCGTGTCGACGGTGTCGAACAGCGGTTCCTTGTCTTCCTGGTTGTCCTTGTTGTAGGCCAGCGGCTGGCCCTTCATCAGGGTCAAGAGCGCGACCAGATGGCCGTTGACGCGGCCGGTCTTGCCGCGCACCAGTTCGGGCACGTCGGGATTTTTCTTCTGCGGCATGATGGAAGAGCCGGTGCAGAAGCGGTCGGCCAGATCAATGAAACCAAAGCGCGGGCTCATCCACAGGATCAACTCTTCCGACAGGCGCGACAGATGCGTCA
Organism: Hydrogenophilales bacterium 16-61-112; assembly: GCA_002257045.1. GTDB lineage: Bacteria > Pseudomonadota > Gammaproteobacteria > Burkholderiales > Thiobacillaceae > Thiobacillus. The sequence goes on from NCHD01000011.1 coordinate 11,941, forward strand.
TCACCAGCGCGGCGGCAGCGGTAAATTCGATGGCGAAGTCGCGGTCGGAGACGGCATCGAGCGAGTTTTCGCAGACCGCGTCAAAGCCGAGCTCGCGCGCGACGTATTCGCGGTCGATCGGGTAGCTGGTGCCCGCCAGCGCGGCCGCACCCAGCGGCAAGCGGTTGACGCGGCGACGGCAGTCCACCATGCGTTCGACGTCGCGCGCCAGCATTTCAAAATACGCCAGCAGGTGATGGCCGAAGGTGACCGGCTGCGCCACCTGCAGGTGGGTGAAGCCGGGCATCACGGTGTCGGCGTGCTGCTCGGCCAGGTTGACGAGCGAGGTCTGGCAGGCCTTGAGGCCGCCGACGATGCGGTCGATGGCGTCACGCAAATACAGCCGGATATCGGTCGCCACCTGATCGTTGCGGGAGCGCCCGGTATGCAAGCGCTTACCCGCATCGCCGATTTTGGCGGTGAGCGCGGCTTCGATGTTGAGGTGGACGTCTTCTTTGTCGAGCGACCAAGCGAATCCGCCGGCGCGAATTTCCGTCAGCAGTTCAGCCATGCCGCAGCGGATCGCCTCGAGGTCGTCCTTGGACAGCACGCCGACGTAATGCAACATGGCGGCGTGCGCGAGCGAGCCCTGAATATCGAACTCGGCCAGCCGATAATCAAACGGAATCGACGCGGTGTAGCGTTTGACGATTTCGGAAACGGGCTCGGAAAACCGGCCCGACCACGCTGCAGGCGGCGTCGATGGCGTGCTCATGGGGCAAATAACAGGCAATGAAAAGAAAGAATCATAACAACCGGCAGGTTGAATTACCGAACTTCTGCCATTTGGGCGCCAACCTGCGCATTGCGTTGACAGTGGAAGCCGCCCTGCTTGCAGGCGCCGTGGCGCGCGCATCGAATGGAGCGGAATTACAGGCGGATTTCATCGCGCTGTCGGCCTTGGCGCAACCCGCCCTGCTGCTCACGCTGCTGGCGCTGTGCGCGGCGGGACGCGGGTTGCGCAGCCTGCCCTATCGTCAGGGCGCGGGCGCGGCGCTGGCCATCGGGGTACTGGTGCCAGTCGGCGTATTCATGTGGCTCGACCCCTTGCTGACAGGACTGCTAGCGTATTCGTCCGCCATGGTGGCGGGTTTTTCGTTCGTCGTCGGTGCCGGCTTGCTGGCCTATTTCAATCTGCGCGCACGCGCCCTGTCGCCCGCCATCACCGAAGCGCGCCTGCAGGCCCTGCAGGCGCGCATCCGCCCGCACTTCCTGTTCAACAGCCTCAACGCCGTGCTGTCGCTGGTGCGCAGCGACCCGCGCCGCGCCGAGCACGCGCTGGAAAACATGGCCGACCTGTTCCGCGCGCTGATGAACGATGCCCGCCATCTTGCGCCGCTGGAAGACGAGGTCGCGCTGACCCGGGCGTATCTGGAGCTCGAACAGCTGCGCCTGGGCGACCGCTTGCAGGTGGCCTGGCATATCGGAAAAATGCCAGGCACGGCACTTATTCCGCCGCTGGTGATCCAGCCGCTGGTGGAAAACGCGGTGTACCACGGCATCGAACCGATGCCGGCGGGCGGCGAAATCAGCCTCAACATTTATCGCAGCGGCGACAAGGTGCATATCGTGGTGCGCAACCCCATCGCCGCCGAGGTCAGCCACCACAAAGGTAACCGCATCGCGCTGGAAAACATCCGTGAGCGCCTGCTGCTGCATTTCGATCTCGACGCGCAGCTCAAGTTGGAACCACTGGGCACCGTTTACCAGGTGAGCATCGTCATTCCCTACACCCGTGAACACACCACCCAGCCTTCCCCTGCGCGTCCTCATCGTCGATGACGAACTGCCTGCCCGCCATCGCCTGCGCGATGTGCTGGCCGACTGCGCGGACCAGTTGGCGGTCGACATCGTCGCCGAAGCCGACACCGGGCTCGATGCGCTTGCTCTGATCCAGCAGCAAGCGGTCGATGTCGTGCTGCTGGATATCCGCATGCCCGGCATGGACGGCCTGGAATGTGCGGCCCACATCAACCAGCTTGCCGCCCCGCCGGCCATCATTTTCAGTACGGCCTACGATGCGTATGCCTGCCAGGCTTTCGACCTCAACGCGGTCGATTACCTGCTAAAGCCCGTTCGTGCCGAGCGTCTGGTACGCGCATTGTCGCGCGCGCACCGCCTCACCCATGGCGCGCTCGAGCAGCTGCGCGATGCCCTGCCCAAAGCCCGCACCCATCTGTCGCTCAACGAAAAAGGCCGCATCGTGCTGATTCCGATGAGCGAGATCCTCTATCTCAAGGCGGAACTGAAATACGTCACCGTGCGCACTGCTGCCCGCGAATTTTTGATCGAAGAATCGCTGACACATCTGGAAACCGAGTTCGAACCGGACTTTCTGCGCATCCACCGCAACTGCCTGGTCGCCAGCGCACGCATCCGCGAAATCGGGAAATTGCCAGGCGACGAAGACGGTCATTTTCTGCGCCTGGACGGGCTGGACGAACGTCTTATGGTCAGCCGGCGCCAGTATTCGGCTTTACGTGAAAAAATAAAGTCAATATAAACATACGTTTATGTTCAGCCTACAACTAAAGTTGTATATGCAAACGGACAGCCTTTTTGTAATGTTCTCTTGCTTGTGGTTTGCGCTGCAGGCAGAAGTTCTCCGCTGAGGGGTTAACCCCTCGATTTGCCGGGTTCGCAAGAACCCGGCTTTTTTTTGCCTGCGCTGGGTATCATGACGCGCATGAAAACGCCCGCCTCACCCGATCTCGTCGAAATCCCACTATCCAGCGAAACCGTCTTCAAGGGACGGCTGATGCACGTCAAGCGCGACCTCGTGCGCCTGCCCAATGGCGGCCAGTCGACCCGCGAATATATCGTCCACCCAGGCGCCGTGGTCATCCTCCCGGTGTTCGACAACGGCGACGTGTTGCTGGAGCGCCAGCACCGCTATCCGCTGCACCGCGACTTCATCGAATTCCCTGCCGGCAAGATCGACGCCGGCGAAGCCGACTTGACGTGCGCCAAACGCGAACTGGAAGAAGAAACCGGCTACACCGCCGCCGAATGGCGTGAAATCACCACCATCTACCCCTGCATCGGCTATTCAGACGAGCGACTGGCGTTTTATCTGGCGCGCGGCCTCACGCTGGGCGACCACGCACGCGACCCCGACGAGTTTCTGGAGGTGTTCCGCCTGCCCTTCGCCGAGGCGATGGACTGGGTGCGCGATGGCCGCATTTGCGAGACCAAAACCGTCATCGGGTTGTTCTGGCTGGAGAAGCTGCTCAATCAGGGCTGGTAAACCCTGATCATTCAAGCGTGCCGGGCGGGCAAGCCCCGACCGATTAGGCGTTGGCCGGCTGATACCCCAGATTCGGCGCCAACCAGCGCTCCGCCGTCGCCATGTCCCAGCCCTTGCGGCGGGCGTAATCGGCGACCTGGTCTTTTTCCAGTTTGGCCACGGCAAAGTACTGACTGTCCGGATGCGACAGGTAGAAGCCCGACACCGCCGCACCGGGCCACATGGCGTAATTCTCGGTAAGGGCGACGCCGATGTTGGCTGTGGCGTCAAGCACCTCGAACAACGCGGCTTTTTCGCTGTGCTCGGGGCAGGCGGGGTAGCCTGGGGCGGGGCGGATGCCCTGGTATTTCTCCCCGATCAACTCATCGTTAGCGAGCGCTTCCTCGCTGGCGTAGCCCCAGAATTCGCGGCGCACGCGCAAATGCAGGTGCTCGGCGAAGGCTTCGGCGAGACGGTCGCACAGCGACTTGAACAGGATCGCCGAGTAATCGTCATGGGCGGCTTCAAAAGCTTTGGCGCGTTCGTCTTCGCCGATGCCTGCGGTGACGACAAACGCGCCGAGGTAGTCTTTCAAGCCACTGGTTTTCGGCGCGACGAAGTCGGCCAGACACAGGTTGGCGCGACCTTCCGGCTTTTTCATTTGCTGGCGCAGGTTGTGCCAGGTCATCAGTGTTTCGCTGCGCGATTCGTCCGCATAGACGGCAATGTCATCTTCGTTGACCGCGTTGGCGGGGAAAAGTCCGAACACGGCGCGGGCTTCGATCCAGTTTTCGGCAGTCATTTTTGCCAGCATCGCCTTTGCATCGTTGTAGAGCTTGGTGGCTTCGACGCCGACCACTTCGTCGTCGAGAATTTTCGGATACTTGCCATGCAGCTCCCACGAGGCAAAAAACGGTGTCCAATCGATAACATCGACCAGCTTCTGCAAGTCGTAGGCTTTCAGGACCTGCACACCGGTCTGCTTCGGGACCGGGGGCGTATAGGCCGACCAGTCGATGGCTAACTTGTGCATGCGGGCTTCGTTAAGCGACAGCCGCACGGTGTCGGACTTGTGCTTGAGATGGCGTTCGCGGGTGACGGCGTAGTCGGCCTTGACCTCGGCCACGAACGCGTCGCGCAAGTCGTTCGACAGCAGTTGGGTGCAGACGCCGACCGCGCGCGAGGCATCTTTCACGTAAATCACCGGGTGTTCGTAGTTGGGCTCGATCTTGACCGCGGTGTGCGCGAGCGAGGTCGTCGCGCCGCCGATCAGCAGCGGCAGGGTGAAGCCCTGGCGCTGCATTTCCTTCGCCACGTGCGCCATTTCTTCCAGCGAGGGCGTGATCAGGCCCGACAGGCCGATGATGTCGGCGTTGTGCTCGCGCGCGGCGTCGAGAATCTTTTGCGCCGGCACCATCACGCCAAGGTCGACGATGTCGTAGCCGTTGCAGCCGAGCACCACGCCGACGATGTTCTTGCCGATGTCGTGCACGTCGCCCTTGACCGTGGCCATGATGATCTTGCCCGCGCTTTGCGCGTCGCCGGCCTGTTTGTCGGCCTCGATGAACGGCAGCAAATGCGCGACCGCCTGCTTCATCACCCGCGCCGATTTCACCACCTGCGGCAGGAACATCTTGCCGGCGCCGAACAGGTCGCCAACGACGTTCATGCCAGCCATCAGCGGGCCTTCTATGACATGCAGCGGGCGGGTAGATTCGAGGCGCGCGGCTTCAGTGTCTTCGACGATAAATTCGGTAATGCCGTTGACCAGCGCGTGTTCCAACCGCCTGGTAACGGGCAGCTGGCGCCAGGCGAGGTCGACGACGTTTTCCTTGGCGCCGGATTTGACGTTTTCAGCGAAGCTGACCAGCCGCTCGGTGGAATCTTCACGCCGATTCAATAGCACGTCCTCGACGCGTTCTTTCAACGCCGGATCGAGGTTGGCATACACCCCCAACTGCCCGGCGTTGACGATGCCCATGTCCATGCCGGCCTGGATCGAGTGGTAGAGGAAGGCGGTGTGGATCGCCTCGCGCACGCCGTCGTTGCCGCGGAACGAGAAGCTGACGTTCGACACGCCGCCCGAGATATGCGCGTGCGGCAGGTTCTGGCGGATCCAGCGTGTGGCCTCGATGAAGTCGACCGCGTAGTTGGCATGCTCTTCGATGCCGGTGGCGACCGCAAAGATGTTGGGGTCGAAGATGATGTCCTCAGCCGGAAAACCGACGGTTTCGGTCAGTAGCTTGTACGCCCGCGCGCAGATTTCGGTCTTGCGCGCGTAAGTGTCGGCCTGCCCGGCTTCGTCGAACGCCATCACGATCACCGCCGCGCCGTAGCGGCGGCACAGCTTGGCGCGTTCGATGAATTCGGCTTCGCCTTCCTTCATCGAGATCGAATTGACGATGCCCTTGCCCTGAATGCACTTCAGACCGGCTTCGATCACGCTCCATTTGCTGGAGTCGAGCATGATCGGCACTCTGGAAATATCGGGCTCCGACGCGATCAACAGCAGGAAGCGCACCATCGCCGCCTCGGCGTCGAGCATGCCCTCGTCCATGTTGATGTCGATGATCTGCGCGCCGTTTTCGACCTGCTGGCGCGCCACCGACAGCGCGTCGTCGTAGCGGCCCTCGAGAATCATTTTGGCAAACGCGCGCGAGCCGGTGACGTTGGTGCGCTCGCCGACGTTGACGAACAGCGAGTCCTTGCCGACGTTGAACGGCTCCAGCCCGGACAGCCGCATCGCTGGTTCCAGCACCGGTGGCATACGCGGCGCGACGCCGGCAACGGCTTGTGCGATTGCGGCGATGTGCGCCGGGCTGGAGCCGCAACAACCGCCGACAATATTGAGCAAGCCCGAGTGCGCCCATTCGGCGATATGCCCGGCCATTTCCGGGCCTTCCATGTCGTATTCGCCAAAGGCGTTGGGCAGGCCCGCGTTGGGGTGGGCCGAGATGAAGCAGTCGGCCTTGGCCGACAGTTCCGCGACGTACTGGCGCAGCAGATCCGGACCGAGCGCGCAGTTGAGGCCGATCGACAGCGGCTGTGCATGGCGCACCGAGTTCCAGAATGCTTCGCCGGTCTGGCCCGACAGCGTGCGACCGGAGGCGTCGGTGATGGTGCCGGAGATCATCACCGGCAGCCGCAGGTCATGCTGCTCGAAATACTCCTCGATGGCGAACAGCGCGGCCTTGGCGTTCAAGGTATCGAAGATCGTCTCGACCATCAGGATGTCGGCGCCGCCTTTGACCAGGCCATCAATCGCCTCCAGGTAGGCCACGCGCAGCTGGTCGAACGTCACATTGCGGAAGCCCGGGTCGTTGACGTCGGGCGAAATCGTCGCGGTGCGCGAAGTCGGGCCCAACACGCCGGCGACGAAGCGCGGCTTGTCCGGGTTCAGCGCAGTGGCTTCGTCAGCGGCCTCGCGCGCCAGTCGCGCGGCGGCAACGTTCAGCTCGTGCACCAGAAATTCCATGTGGTAATCCGCCATGGAAATCGAGGTGGCGTTGAAGCTGTTGGTCTCCAGAATGTCGGCACCCGCCGCCAGGTACTGGGCGTGGATATCCTTGATGATCTGCGGCTGTGTCAGACACAAAAGGTCATTGTTGCCCTTCAGGTCGTGCGCAAAATCAGCGAAGCGCGCGCCGCGATAATCGGCCTCCTCCAGCTTGCAGGACTGGATCATCGTGCCCATGGCGCCGTCGAGCACGAGGATGCGTTGGGCGAGCAGGGATTGCAGCAGGGCGAGGCGGGACATGGCAGGCGAGGTCAGGACAACGGGCAATCGCGCATTATATTCGTTTGCAACAGGCGCCCGGGCCGGCTCAGCCCTCGACCGGCAGCGCGGTCTTGTCGATCACCCGCCGCAGCACGAAACTGGAATGCACGCCGGTGATGCCCTCGATACGGGTGATGCGGTCGAGCAGCAGGGTCTGGTAGGCGTCCATGTCCCTGACCACCACTTTCAGCTGGTAATCGGCCGACTGGCCGGTAATGAGCAGGCATTCCATGACTTCGTCGATCCGGGCGATCTGCTGTTCGAAACGCTCGAAGCGTTCGGGCGTGTGCCGGTCCATCGAAATATGCACCAGCGCCATCAGCGACAGGCCGAGCATTTTGGCGTCGACCAGCGCGCGGTAACCCGTTATCAGGCCGGATTCCTCCAACGCGCGCACCCGGCGCAGGCACGGCGACGGCGACAGGCCGATGCGGTCGGCCAGATCCTGGTTGCTGAGGCGGCCGTCGGCCTGCAGGGCCTGCAAAATCTGGCGGTCGTAGCGGTCGAGTTGCACTGGATTGTCGTCCTTGTTTAAAAAATGAAATTTAATATCAATATCTAGCCGATTTTAAGCATCATATTTCATAATCAACCCATTTCAAGGCAATAAACGCAATCCCCTGCCCCACCATTCCGGCTACGATAGGACAACGAAACTGCCTCCCGGGAGCCGCCTCATGTTGCAACAGCCTGCCGCCAAATACCGCCCGTTTCCGGCCATCGACCTGGCCGACCGCCAATGGCCTGGTCGCACGCTGTCCGCGCCGCCGGTCTGGATGAGCACCGACCTGCGCGACGGTAACCAGGCGTTGTTCGAGCCGATGAACGGCGAACGCAAGTTGCGCCTGTTCCGCACCTTGTGCGACATCGGCGTCAAGGAAATCGAGGTCGCGTTTCCGTCCGCGTCGCAGACCGATTTCGACTTCGTGCGCCATTTGATCGAAGATGGCCTTATTCCGGACGATGTCACGATCGAGGTACTCACCCAGGCGCGCGAGCACCTGATCCGCCGCACCATGGAATCGCTCAAGGGCGCGCGCCGGGCCATCGTCCACGTCTACAACGCCACCTCGCAGCCGTTCCGCGACATCGTGTTCGGCCTGAGCAAGCCGCAGGTCATCGCGATGGCGGTCGAATCGGTGTTGCTGATCAAGCAGCTCGCTGCCGAGCAGCCCGCCACCGAATGGGTGCTCGAATACAGCCCCGAGACGTTCTCGACCACCGAACTCGACTTTGCGCTGGAAATCTGCGACGCGGTCACCGCCGCCTGGGGCGCCACGCCGGACAACAAGGTCATCCTCAACTTGCCGGCCACGGTCGAAGCGGCCACGCCCAACGTCTATGCCGACCAGATCGAATGGATGCATCGCCGCCTCGCCCGCCGCGACAGCGTGATCCTCAGCCTGCACCCGCACAACGACCGCGGCACCGCGGTTGCCGCCACTGAACTCGGCCTGATGGCGGGCGCCGACCGGGTCGAAGGCTGCCTGTTCGGCAATGGCGAGCGCACCGGCAACGTCGATCTGGTCACGCTTGCGCTCAACTTCTACACCCAGGGGATCGCGCCGGGGCTCGACTTTTCCGACATCAATGCAATCGCGCGCACCGCCGAGCATTGCACCGGCCTGCCGATCCATCCGCGCCATCCCTACGTCGGCGACCTCGTGTTCACCGCGTTTTCCGGCTCGCATCAGGACGCGATCAAGAAAGGCTTTGCGGTGCAGCAGCCGGATACGCCGTGGAACGTGCCCTATTTGCCGATCGACCCGGCCGACCTCGGCCGCAGCTACGACTCGGTCATCCGCGTCAATAGTCAGTCCGGCAAGGGCGGCGTGGCTTATCTGCTCGAAGCCGAATACGGCATCGTCCTGCCGCGCCGCCTGCAGGTGGCGTTTTCCGCCGAGGTGCAGGCGCACACCGACCGCCATGGCGGAGAAATGACGGCGGCCGATTTATGGACGCTGTTTTCGCGCAGCTACCTCGCCAACGAGCAGCGCGTGCGCTACCTCGAACACCATTTGTTCGAGCACGGCAAGGCGCAGGGCATACGCCTCGCGCTTGAAATCGACGGCGTGGCGCACCTGTTGAGCGGCGAAGGCAACGGCCCGATCGACGCCGCCGTCCACGCCCTGCAAGGTGCCGGCATGGCCGTGCGGGTGCGCAGCTTCGAGGAGCGCGCCATCCGCCCCAGCGAGCAGGCGGGGGAGGCGCAGGCCTGCGCCTTTGTCGAACTGGTCCCGGCGGATGGCGGCGCGGAACGCCACGGCGTGGGCATCGACACCAATATTGTCACCGCCTCGATCAAGGCGCTGATAAGCGGCTTCAACCGGCTGGGCGCGGCAGAAACCGGCACGACCAGCGGGCGCCTGGTCGTGCCGGCGTGAGCCGGATGCGCACTGCCGGATTGCCCGAATCGCGCATCCTGCTAAGGTAAGGGCACGACGCCCCTGGAGCCCGCCATGAAGCACCTCAGCCCGACCGAAGCCCATGCCTTTGTGCAGTCGCACCCCGAATCCGTGTTCATCGACTGCCGCTCGGAAATCGAATATTTGTTCGTCGGCCATCCGGTCGGCGCCATCCACATTGCCTGGCAGGACGGACCGGACTGGGACGTCAACCCGGATTTTCTTGGCCACTCGCGCAAGGCGGCGTCGGTCAACCGCCCGGTGGTGCTGATCTGCCGCTCAGGCCGGCGTTCGATGGAAGCCGGGCGCTATCTTGAGAAGTACGGTTTCCCCGAGGTCTACAACGTGAGCAACGGGTTCGAGGGCGACATGGACGAGCATCACCACCGCTGCACCAAAAATGGCTGGAAATACGATGGCCTGCCGTGGGAGCAGACCTGAAATCAACAGGACCTGCTGGGCAGCACCGTGCTAGACCATGACCTCGGCCGCGCGTCTAATCCCTGCCAATAAAACAACCCGTCCAAACGGGCTCAAGAGGAGGCGTCATGAACATACCCACCCGCGTTTCAGCACCCCTGCTGTCCTTGTTCCTTTTTCCGCTGGCGGCGCAAGCCGTTTCCATCAGCTATACCGACCTGCCTCAAACCCTGCGCTCAGGCTTCTACGAGGTGTCGCTTTCCAGCACATACAGCTCCGGGACTGCGAGCGCGTTCCACTATGTCGACTGGGCAAATCAAGCCAGCAGCGGCTGGCTGATGCGCTATGACCTGACTTCGCCTTCTGGCGAAGCGGCCATCGACGGCAGCCAGGCTCGTGCCTTCGACGGCTATTTGTGGATGCAGGTCAAGCACAGTTACGACGACACGACCGCCCCCCATGCCGTGACGCTGTTCATGGACAAGGTGACGCCCTCCCCCTCAGCTTTATTCGGCCAGAACGACCCGCACTTCACACCCTATGCCGACGCGAACGGTGACCTCTCGCTGTTCGTGACAACAACTGACCTGCTGGCGGGCCGGTCTTATGCCACACTGGCAGACAATGGGGAATATGGCTATTCGAGTGGAGGCGGTCTGACGGGCGAGCTTCCCGTGATTTGTCTGGCGGAAGGCTGCCAGATGAGCATGCAGCTGAATCTGGCCCAGCTCACGTTCGCAACGTCCGGCACATCGGTTCAATTTGCTGGATTCAATCCGGGCGACACGCGCGGACAGGTTTTCACCCAGACGTCAGCGTATTACACCAACTACATTAACTACGGCACGACTCAAACGTTTGCCATCAGTGCAGTACCCGAGCCGTCGGCCTTCTGGATGTTTGCGGGGGGGTTGGGACTCGTTACCGCCGTGGCGCGGCGTCGCCGCTCAAACTCGCCGCATCGCGCCTGAGCCGCCGGGCGCATTCAAGCCTGGCGGTGATGCCGCAGCAGCTTGTCGAGCGCGTCTTTCAGCGGCCCATCTTCTATTTCGGCATTCAGGTGCGCCAGCCCGTCCAGCGCGGCGGGCGGCAAGCCGTTTTTCTCGACCGGATGAACATAGCGCGCCATCAGCTCCGGGTTGACGCTCACCCGCAGCGAGGCGGCGGCGATACCGCGCTTGACGAGACCGACCACCAGCGCGTCGGATAGCTGGCGCAGGCGGCTGGCGACCGCACCGCTGTCGCAGGCGACGCTCAACACGCTGTTTTCCAGCTGCATGACGCGAACATGTCCTGATAGCGCCGCGGGCAGGGCGCGATCGAGCGCAGCCTGGGTGTTGAGCAACAGCCGTGCGCGCACGGCAAGCCCTTGCGGCAACTGGCTTGCAAGCAGGTCGGCGAGGCTGGCTGAACTCATGGCAGTGTCACGCAAGCGTCGCAGGAAGCTGTGATCGCTATGTTAAAATCCAGTGATTTACCGCGTCCTGCGGACATTTCGGATTCTCCTCATGCTGCAATCCATTTTCAAAAAAGTCTTCGGTAGTCGTAACGACCGGCTGGTCAAACAATACCTGCAAAAGGTCAAGGCGATCAATGCGCTCGAACCGGCAATGGAGCAGTTGTCCGATGCCGAGCTGGCCGGCAAGACGGCCGAGTTCAAGGCGCAGCTGAACCAGGCAGGACCGGACAAGGTGAGCGAAACACTCGACAAGCTGCTGCCCGAGGCGTTTGCGGTGGTGCGCGAAGCGTCGAAGCGGGTGATGGGGATGCGCCACTTCGATGTGCAGATGGTGGGCGGCATGGTGTTGCACAACGGCAAGATCGCCGAGATGCGCACCGGCGAGGGCAAGACGCTAATGGCGACGCTGCCCGCCTACCTGAATGCCCTGACCGGCAAGGGCGTGCATGTGGTGACGGTGAACGATTACCTCGCCAGCCGCGACGCCGAAGCCATGGGCCGCATCTACGGCTTTCTCGGCCTCACCACCGGGGTCAACCTGTCGCAGATGGCGCACGACGCCAAGCAGGCCGCGTACGCCGCCGACATCACCTACGGCACCAACAACGAATACGGCTTCGACCTGCTGCGCGACAACATGGTCCACCAGATGAGCGAGAAAGTGCAGCGTCCGCTGGCTTTCGGCATCATCGACGAGGTCGACTCGATCCTGATCGACGAAGCACGCACGCCGCTGATCATTTCAGGCCAGTCGGAAGAAAACACCGCCCTGTATATGCAGATCAACCAGGTGCCGCCGCGCCTGGTGCGGCAGGACAAGGAAGACAGCGAAGGCGATTACTCGGTTGACGAAAAAACCCGCCAGGTGCTGCTGTCGGAGGCCGGACACGAAAAAATCGAGGCCATCCTCACCGAAATCGGCTTGCTGCCCGAAGGCGGCAGCCTGTACGAGCCGGCCAACATCATGCTGATGCATCACGTGTACGCCGCGCTGCGCGCACACGCGCTGTACTTCCGCGACCAGCATTACGTGGTGCAGAACGGTGAAGTCATCATCGTCGACGAGTTCACCGGGCGCCTGATGAGCGGCCGCCGCTGGTCGGAAGGCCTGCATCAGGCCGTCGAGGCCAAGGAAGGCGTCGCGGTCCAGAAAGAAAACCAGACGCTCGCCTCGATCACCTTCCAGAATTATTTTCGAATCTATCAGAAGCTGTCCGGCATGACCGGCACCGCCGACACCGAAGCCTTCGAATTCCAGAGCATCTACGGCCTGGAAACCGTGGTCATCCCGACCCACAACCCGATGATCCGCAAGGACGAGCACGATCAGGTCTACCGCACCGGAGCCGAGCGCGACCAGGCGGTGATCAACGACATCCGCGCCCGCCACGCCAACGGCCAGCCGGTGCTGGTCGGCACCACCTCGATCGAGGCCAACGAGCATCTGGCCGCCGAACTGCAAAAAGCCGGACTGCCGCACAACGTGCT
>NCHD01000012.1 GCA_002257045.1 Hydrogenophilales bacterium 16-61-112
GCGCTGATTCTGCCGCTGTCGGTGCTGGCCACGTTTGTGCTGATGCGCCAGTTCGGGCTGTCGGCCAATCTGATGAGTCTGGGCGGTTTGGCCATCGCGATTGGCTTACTGGTCGATGCCGCCGTGGTGGTGGTGGAAAACATTGTCGCGCATCTGGCGCACGACCCGGAGAACACCAGCGAAACACCGTTGCAGCGTGTGCTGTGGGCGACGCAGGAGGTCGCCAGTCCGGTGACCTCGGGCATCGCCATCATCGCCATCGTGTTTCTGCCGCTGCTGACGCTGGAGGGACTGGAAGGCAAATTGTTTACCCCGGTCGCGCTGACCATCGTGTTCGCGCTGGCCGCCTCCCTGCTGCTGGCGTTCACCGTGATCCCCGTGCTGGCCTCGATGCTGCTGAAGCAGGGCGCGCATGAAGACCCGTGGCTGTTGCGCAAGGCGCAAGGCATTTACACCCGCTTGCTCGATGGTGCGCTGGCGCGTCCGAAGTGGGTGTACGCCACTGCCGGCGTGTTGATGCTGGCGGCGGAGTCTGGAAGAGTCGGTTGCGCAGGATTTGCGGGTGCAGCAGGCGCTGTTGAAAAACGTGCCGGAAATCCGCCGCATCGTCGGCCGCGCCGGGGCCGACGAACTGGGGCTCGACCCGATGAGTCTCAATGACACCGACACCTTTCTGGTGCTGAAACCGCAAGCCGAATGGCGTCGCCCGGATAAAGTATGGTTGACCGACGAAATCCGCACAATCCTCGACGGCTTCCCGGGCATCGCCTACAACTTCACCCAGCCGATCGACATGCGCGTGGGCGAGATGCTGACCGGTTCGCGCGGCGACGTGGCGATCAAGATTTTCGGGCCCGATCTGGACACGCTCAACCGGCTGGCCGGCGACATTTTCAAGGTAGTCGAAAAAGTCCCCGGCGCGTCCGACGTGTATACCCAGCAGAACGAAGGCGTGCAGTATTTGCAAGCGAAAATCGACCGCGACGCCGCAGGCCGTTTTGGCTTGAGTGCCGACGATATTGGCCTGCTGCTGCGCACCCAGCTCGAAGGCGAAGTCATCGGCACCATTCAGCAAGAGGGGCGGCGCATTCCTTTGCAACTGCGCGGCCCTGCCGGCCTGCGCGAGTCACCCGACGCCCTGCAGGCGATCCGCCTGACGCTGGCGGACGGCCGCGAAATCAGCCTCGACCAGGTCGCCACGCTGCAACGCACCACTGGCCCGGTGGCGGTAAAACGCGAGAACGCGGCGCGCTTCACCGTGGTGCAAAGTAACGTCGCCGGGCGCGATCTGGTCAACTTCGTCACCGACGCGCAGGCCGCTGTCGCCGAGCAGGTCAAGCTGCCGCCCGGCTACAGCCTCACCTGGGGCGGCCAGTTCGAAAACCAGCAGCGCGCAGCGCAGCGATTGATGATCGTGGTGCCGGTGGCCTTGCTGCTGATCGGCTTTCTGCTCTACCTCACCTTCGGCGACGTCAAGCAGGCCCTGCTGGTAATGATGAACGTTCCGCTCGCCTTGATCGGCGGCATCTTCGCGCTGTGGGCGTCGGGCGAGTACCTGTCGGTGCCGGCGTCGGTCGGCTTCATTGCGCTATTGGGTATCGCGGTGCTCAACGGTGTGGTGCTGGTCAGCCACTTCAACCAGTTGCGCGGGCAGGGGCTGCACGGCGACGCGGTGGTGCGCGACGGCGCGTTGCGCCGGCTGCGGCCGGTGCTGATGACGGCGAGCATCGCCGCCTTTGGCCTGGTGCCGCTGTTGTTTGCCACCGGCCCCGGCTCCGAAATCCAGCGCCCGCTCGCCATCGTCGTCATCGGCGGCCTGGTCAGCGCCACCCTGCTGACGCTGGTGATGCTGCCGCTGCTGTACCGTCAATTCATTTTGAAAGGAGCGCGCGCATGATCGCCGTTCATCCATCGGGCATGGCGAACTCTGTTCGCACTTTGAGTCTGGCGCTGGCATGGGCGTTTGCCACGCTGTCATTTTCCGCCCCGGCGCAGGCCGACTATTTACCCGACCCCGTTGCCGCCGAGGCAGCGTTGTGGGCTTCACCCAGCGTGGCGCAGGCGCGCGGCAATTTTGCTGCGCAATCGCTGCGCAGCCAGAGCCTGCAACAAGGCAGTGCGGAATGGCGGCTGGATGCGGAAGCCGGGCAGCGCCGCATCCAGACGATGCCGAGCGCGAATCAGGCCGAGTGGGGGCTGGCGTTGTCGCGGCCGATCAGGATGCCCGCGCGCACCGAAGCCGACCGCGCCCTGGCAGGCGCCTTGACGGCGCACGCGGAAGCCAGCCTGGGCGAGGCCTTGCACGAGTCCGGACGGCAATTGCTCATGCTGTGGTTCGACTGGCTGAATGCGTCGAGCCAGTCGCATCTGTGGCAGGCGCAATACCAGCTCGCCGAGCAGCAGCTGGCCACGGTCAATGCGCGCATCCGCCTGGGCGAGGCGCCACGTGCCGAGCGGGTCAATACCGAGGCCGCGTTGGCGCAGGTGCGGCTGCAACAGCAACAGGCCAGCACGCGCGCGCAACAGGCGCGCAACCGGCTGCAGGCGCAGTTTCCCGGCGTGGGCGTGAGCGCCGATGTCAGCTTGCCAGCGCCCCGGTTGCCCGAGGGTACGGCGGAGCGGTATGTCGAAACAGTGCTGGCGCACAACCATGAACTGTTCCGTGCCCGCCGGCAGGCCGATGTCCTGCAGGCCGAAGCGCGCCAGCTCGCCAAGTTGCGCAGTGCCGACCCCACGCTCGGCGTGTTCTACAAAAACGAAGCGGGCGGCAACGAGCATGTAGTCGGGCTGGGGGTCGGACTGACCCTGCCGGGTGGCGCGCGCCGCACCAATCAGCTGGCCGCCGAACAACTGGGCACCACGGCGCGCGACGCTGCCGTTCAACTGGAGCAGCGCCTGCGCGTGGATGCGCGCGCGGATTTTGAAGCCGCAACCGCCCAGGTTGAAAACTGGCAGCAGGCCGACCGTGCCGCGCGGGCACTGGCCGAAGCCGCGCGCCTGGCTGCGCGCGGATACGAGCTGGGTGAAGGCAGCCTGGATCAAGTGCTGCTGAATCGCCGGCTGGCGCTGGAAGGCCAGCTGATGGCGCAACAGACGCAGCTCGATGCACTGGCCGCCAACGCGCGTCTGAAGCTGGATTCGCACCTGTTGTGGCCGCTCGACGTCGAAACGGACAGCGCGCACGCGCATCCGTAAGCCAGGCTGTGCGCAAGGTACAGCTCTTAAACAATCGGGTGTATTCGGCTCAGGACGGCAGGCAGGACGCCCGCACGCTCAGGGTGCGACGGGCAGAGGCGGGGTTGCTGCGGCGGACGGTGCGGCGATTGAGAGGCTCAGGCGGCGCGCCTCTTGCTGCATCGCGGCAAGCTGCTCGGGCTGGAGCTGCCAGACCAGGCTGTCGCGCGCCTTGGTGGCCGCTTCCACGCCCTGCGCGGCAGCCAGGTTGAACCACAGATAGGCTCGTGGCTTGTCGACGGCGGTGCCGGTGCCGTAGCGGTACAGCTCACCGAGGTCGAACTGGGCTTTGGCGTGACCGCTCTGGGCCGCTTTTTCGATCCAGCTGAATGCGGCACGGTAGTCCTGCACGACACCGCGCCCCCTGAGCAAGGCGAGGCCGTAATGGTATTGCGCATCGGTCTTGCCCTGCTGGGCAGCCTGTTCAAACCATTTGGCGGCTTCCTTGTCATTCTGGATTACGCCATCGCCTTCGGCGTAGTGCAATCCCAGTCTCAATTGCGCGTCCGCGTCACCCGCGGCTGCGCGGGCGTGGGGCAGGCTGTTGTCTGACAGGGCGGTCGTGACGGTTTCGGATTGCTCGAGTGCCAACCAGGCTGTGATGCCAACCAGCACGCCGACAGCGAGCAGCAGCAAAACCGGCTTGACCGGGTTGAATGTCCAGAAGTGATGTCGGCAGTCACGACAGCGAAGTGGGGTGTGCAGCAGAACATGGCGAACGCCATCGTGGGCGTGTAGCCGTGCGGTGCGGATTTGCGTGCTCCCACACTGTGGGCAGATGCGTGACATGGCTGAAGGAGCGATGCGGCGGAAGGCGCGAATGCCCTTCCGCCGAATGGGTCGGGTTAGAGCTTGCCGCCCGCTTCGACCAGCATGTAGCCTACGGCGTTGGCCAGGTCGGCTTCAGGCAGGGCCGGGTTGCCACCTTTGGCCGGCATCGCGTTTTTGCCATTCAGTGCCGATTTGTAGAGGCCATCGAAGCCTTGACCGAGGCGTGGTGCCCAGGCGGCTTTGTCACCCAGTTTGGGTGCGCCCGCAACGCCTGCTGCATGGCAGACCGCGCAATTGGCCGTGTAGACCGCTTTGCCTTTGGCGGGGTCGGCCTTGGCCACAGCAGCCACTTTGGCTGGTGCGGCTACAGCGACTGGCGCAGCGGTTGCCGCTTCCGTCGGAGTCGCTGCTGCGACAGGCGCAGCAGCTTCAGCGGCTGCCTCCGCATCGGCCGTTGCTGCCGGTGCAGCCGCTTCCGGCGTGGTGAAGCTGGCGCCGCCCGAGTTGGCCATGTACGCAACCGCGCGCGCCACTTCTACATCGGACAAGTCGCCGTCGCCGCCGCGCGGGGGCATCTGGCGGATGCCTTCGATGGCATGCTTGACCAGCGTGTCGTAGCCTTGGGCGATGCGTGGACCCCAGTCGCCCTTGTTGTCGAACTTGGGGGCGCCCAGCGCGCCTGCCGCGTGGCAGGAGGTACACACTGCGTCGTAGACTTCCTGGCCGGACCTTTCGACCTTGGGTGCGTTGGCATCGAGCGCGACCAGTTGGGCAACCGGCTTGATTCGATCGACCGTGGCTTGCTGGGCGGCTTCGCTGGATGTGTCAGGCTTGTGGTTGTCCTGAATGCCCAGAACCAGCTGGACGACCAGGAAAATGGCCAGCAGAGGCGCGAACAGTCCTGTGACAATCGAAATGATGACTTCGAGCGGGGTGGCTTGGGTCATCTTGGCGTGCGAATCGGCCATGAGAAAGTATCCTTGGGGGTGGGCATCGAAAGGCGGGATTATAAGGAAAGCCACCCCTTCAGGAAAGGGTGGTGCGTTGCGCCTGACTGCTCGGTGGATGGACTCCCTGCGGCAAACCCGCTATGCTTCGCCGTCCCAGGATTCATCCTGATTCAGGCGCCCGTAGCTCAGCTGGATAGAGTACTGCCCTCCGAAGGCAGGGGTCGCGCGTTCGAATCGCGCCGGACGCACCAATTACATACATCCCATCATCCAAAACGTCAGCCCCTTGACCCTCAAGGGTTTAATCTCGGCATCGCGGGTTTAAACTTCGGGCTCATGTGATTTTGAGAGTGTCCATCATGGCTATCCCCACCCCTACCGAAATCAACCTGCATCAGACTTCACGCAAGCTGGAAATCGCGTTTACCGACGGTGCGCGCTTCGAGTTTCCGTTCGAGTTTTTGCGTGTTTACTCGCCCTCCGCCGAAGTGCGCGGTCATGGTCCCGGGCAGGAAGTGCTGCAAACCGGCAAACGCGAAGTGCTGATCAATGCCGCCGAGCCGGTGGGTCTGTATGGCATCAACTTCTTCTTTTCCGATGGCCATGACACCGGGATTTATTCCTGGGAATACCTGCACGATCTGGGCGACCACAAGGACGCGTTGTGGGCCGAGTATCTGAAGCGCATGGAAGCGGCTGGCGCCTCGCGCGAGCCCGGCATTGCCAAGATGTTCGAGCATCGCCCCAAGGCCAAATAATGCCGGCGGTGCGGTTGCCTGCCGCCCCACAAAACGCGCTCTTCGGGGCGCGTTTTGTTTGTCTGCTGCGCGACGGCCATGCTGGCGAACGCCCTCGCTGAGGCCATCGCGCGGGCAACCGGCCATGCCTTCGGCGCGACTGAGCTGGCGCCGGTTGGCGGGGGCGATATCCACCAGGCGTTCAGCATCGGCGACGGGGCGCGCCGCTATTTCGTCAAGACGAATCACGCCGAATGCCTGCCGCTGTTCGCGGCCGAAGCGGAAGCCTTGCATGCGCTCGATGCGAGCCGGAGCGTGCGCGTGCCGCTGCCAGTATGCCAGGGGGTGGCTGCCGGACAGGCGTTTCTGGTGCTGGAGCATCTTGATTTGCACGGCAGCGGCGACGCCGCCCTGCTGGGCGAGCAGCTGGCGCAACTGCACCGCGTGCCGCATCGCCGCTTTGGCTGGTCGCACGACAACTGGATCGGCCGCACGCCGCAGCCGAACGGCTGGCAGCACGACTGGATTGCGTTCTGGCGCGAGCAGCGGCTCGGCTTCCAGCTCCAGCTTGCCGCGCAAAATGGTTTTGGCGGCGCCCTGCAGCGCGATGGCGAACAGCTGCTTGCGCGACTGGATGGCTTGTTCGATGGCTATGTGCCAATGCCATCGTTGCTGCACGGCGATTTGTGGGGCGGCAACCACGGCTTTCTTGCCGTCGGCACGCCGGTGGTTTTCGACCCGGCGCTGTATGTCGGCGACCGTGAATGCGACCTTGCGATGAGCGAATTATTCGGCGGTTTCGCAGCGGATTTTTACGCCGCGTATCGCGCCAGCTGGCCACTTGACGCCGGGTATGCCGTGCGCAAGACGCTCTACAATCTTTATCACATTCTCAATCACGCCAATTTGTTTGGCGGTGGTTACGCGGCGCAGGCCGCACGCATGACCGCTGCTTTGCTGGCGCATATCCGATAGGGTTCCATGATGCGGTTCTGGATGGTTTTAGTGGGCAGCCTGGGTCTGGCTGCCTGTTCCGGTTTGCCCTGGAACGCCGTCGCGCCCAAAGTGAGCGTGGCGGATGTAGGAATCAAAAGCCTGGGGTTGCTCGAGCAGCAGCTGGATGTGGGATTGCGGATCAGCAATCCGAACGATTTTGCGCTGACGATCGAGGTGCTCGAAGTCGAGCTCGAGGTGAATCAGCACCCATTTGCCCGCGGCGTTTCGCGCCAGGCGACGCCCATTCCGGCAGTGGCGAGCACCGTGTTGCGGGTCGATACCTTGATGCAGTCGAAGGACCTGATCCGGCAATTCAAGTTACTGTCGCAGGGCGGACTTAAAGCCGGCGTGCCGTATCGACTCAAGGGCCGGTTCAAAACCGACCAGTCATCGCGCTGGCAGTCGTTCGATCGCAGCGGGGTCTATGGCGACGACGAGCCACGCGCCGAAGGGAAGTCGATCTAACCCGCCAGTGCTCGTAGCGTCGGCACGGCCAGCCCGAATTCATCCGCATGCCCGATCGCGCGCGCCAGCCGCGCGGGGGCCGAGCGTCCGGTGCAGCCGTGATCGGGATCGCCGTCGAAGGCTTCCAGCATGCCGGCGATCAGGGCGTCGCGGTCGTGTTGCCTGCCGGTCAGGGCATCCTGGATATCCATCACGTCGTTCGCCACCTGGCGTGCAAAACCTGCGTGCTGGGCCCACAGCTGCGATACCGTACCGCTGGTTTTGAGACCGGCGAGGTTGGTGGTGAGGATGTAGACGTTCTTGCGCAGCAGTTCGAACAGCTGCGCATCGCCTATCGCCACTTC
Source organism: Hydrogenophilales bacterium 16-61-112 (assembly GCA_002257045.1). Classification (GTDB taxonomy): domain Bacteria; phylum Pseudomonadota; class Gammaproteobacteria; order Burkholderiales; family Thiobacillaceae; genus Thiobacillus. Next base: position 7,498 of record NCHD01000012.1, read on the forward strand.
ACGGCAGGGCAGGCCGATCGTCGCCAGGGCGCGGCACAGCAGGGCGGCGCCCTGGCCGGCGACCGGCGAGGCGATCAGAGGCCTGGCATCGGTGCCTTGCTTCTTTTCGAACCATACCGACATCACCGTGGGATCGGCGTAGCGGTATTTTTCCCAGTCGCACGGCAGCAATTCGTTCTGGATCAGCGCGACGCGAGAGCGCCACGCCGAGGGGAGCGCACCCAGCACGCCATGCAGATCGTTCTCGCCCACGGCGACCAGCACCAACTCGGGTTCTGGATGTGCCTTTGCGACCGTTAACAGGTCATCGCTGCGATTGGCCGGCACGACGGTGCAGCCGGCGCGCAACAGGCCGCCGGCGAATACGCGGCCCAGTTGCCCGAGACCGATGACGACGACTTCGCTCATTCCAGACCCTTCGATTGCAGGTACTCGTCGTAGCCGCCCATGTAGAACTCGACGCCTTCTGGGGTGATTTCGAGGATTCGCGTGGCCAGACTGGATACGAACAGGCGATCATGCGAGACGAAGACCAGCGTGCCCTTGAACAGGTCGAGCGCAAGGTTCAAGGACTCGATCGACTCCATGTCCATGTGGTTGGTCGGCTCGTCCATCACCAGTACGTTGTGGCGACCGAGCATCAGCTTGCCGTAGAGCATGCGGCCTTTTTCACCGCCGGACAGTACGCGCACCGATTTCTTGACGTCGTCGCCGGAGAACAGCAAACGGCCCAGGATGCCGCGCAACACCTGCTCGTCGTCACCCGGCTGCGTCCACTGGTGCATCCAGTCGGTGAGGTTGAGGTCGCTGTCGAAGTCGCTGACGTGGTCCTGCGAGAAGTAGCCGATGCTGGCGTTCTCGCTCCATTTCACCTCGCCGAACTGGGGGGGGAGTTCGCCCATCAAGAGCTTCATCAGGGTGGATTTACCGACGCCGTTGCCGCCGATGACGGCCATTTTTTCACCCGCTTCCAGCGAGAAGTTCATGTTGGAAAACAGCGGGGTGCCTTCGTAGCCGAACTTGAGATTTTCGACTTCGAGCGCACGCCGGTGCAGCGCTTTTTCCTGCTCGAAGCGGATATAGGGGTTCTGCCGCGAACTGGGTTTAAAGTCTTCGATCTTGATCTTGTCGATCATCTTCATGCGGCTGGTGGCCTGGCGCGCCTTCGACTTGTTGGCAGAGAAGCGGCGCACAAAGTCCTGCAACTCGGCGACCTTGTCCTTGGCCTTGGCATTGGCCGAGGCTTGGCGTTCCTTGACCTGGGTCGACGCCAGCATGTAGTCGTCGTAGTTGCCCGGGTAGGTCTTGATGGTGCCGAAATCGAGATCGGCCATGTGGGTACACACCTGGTTCAAAAAATGCCGGTCGTGCGAGATGACGATGATGGTTGCCTTGCTCTCGTTCAGCACTTCTTCGAGCCAGCGGATGGTGTTGATGTCGAGGTTGTTGGTCGGTTCGTCGAGCAGCAGGATGTCGGGGTTGGAGAACAGCGCCTGCGTCAGCAGCACGCGCAACTTGAAGCCCGGCGCGATCTGGCTCATCGTGCCCTGATGCTGTTCGGTGGGAATGCCGACGCCCAGCAGCAACTGTCCGGCGCGCGCCTCGGCGTCGTAGCCGCCCATTTCACCGAATTTGCTCTCGAGTTCGGCGGCGTGCAAATAGTCTTCCTCGGTTGCCTCCGGGTTCATGTAGATGGCGTCCTTTTCCTGCATCACCTTCCACATCTCGGCGTGGCCTTGCAGCACGACGTCGAGCACGCGCTGCTCTTCGTAGCCGAACTGGTCCTGGCGCAGCCAGGCCATGCGCTCGCCGGGATCGAGCGAGACGTTGCCAGCGGAGGGCTCCAGTTCGCCGGCAAGGATTTTCATGAAGGTGGACTTGCCGCAGCCGTTGGCGCCGATCAGGCCATAACGGTTGCCGTCGCCGAACTTGACATTGACGTTCTCGAACAGCGGTTTGGCGGCGAATTGCAGGGTGATGCTGGAAGCGGTAAGCACGGCGGGGGTGTCCTAAAAATAGCCCTGAATGACGGGAAAAACGCGGCATTTTACCATTGCGCCCTTTCGCGCACGCGCGTGCGCCGCGCCCGCAAACGCGTGGTTACTCGATCAAACCTTGCAAGGCGGGGTGCTTGCGGACCGGTTTATCGAGGTAATAGCCCTGCACCAGATCGACGCCAAACTGGCGCAGCAGCGACAGGGTTTTGCCGTCGCCGACATATTCCGCCACCACCGTTTTTCCCAGCCCGAGCGCGACGCTGACCATAGCCTGCACAAACACCTGGTTGTCCGGGTCGCTGATCAGGTCGCGGATGAAAATGCCATCGATCTTGATGGTGTCGACTTTCAAGTGCTTGAGATAGGCAAACGAGGCGAAACCGACGCCGAAATCATCGAGGCTGATGCCGCAGCCCATGTGCCGCAGGGCTTCGATCATGCGTTGCGCATCGTGCAGGTCGGATACGGCAGCGGTTTCGGTGATTTCAACGATCAGGCGGCTGGGATTGACGCCCCGGGTGCGCAGCCCATCACTGATGAATTGAGGCAGCGAAGGCTCGGAAAGCGAGCGCCCGGACAGATTGACCGCGATGGGCGGGATGGTCGGGTTGTCTGCCAGCATCTGCATCACCGTGCCGATCACCCAGCGGTCGATATCGAGAATGCGGCCGCTTTTTTCTGCCAACTGGATGAAATGCGCCGGCATGATGAGTTGATCCGGATTGCGTTCGTCAACCATGCGGATGAGCGCTTCCAGATGCGACAGGGAACGGTCGTCTGTATGGTAAATGCCCTGGAAATGCAGCTGGAACAGGTTTTTTTCGAGCGCGTTGCTGATGCGTTCGCTCCACGACAGGCGGTTGCGCATTTCCGTGTCAGCTTCAAGATCTGCACGGAATACGCGCCAGGTGTTTTTGCCTGCCTGCTTGGCCTGATACATCGCAATGTCGGCGCGGGCCACCAGCTCGTCGGCGTCGGCGGCATGCGTCGGGTAATACGCAATACCGAGGCTGGCGGTGACCCGCAGGTTGCGTCCTTCGAAGCGGAAGGGAATTTGCGCAACGGCGTGGATCACGCGATCGGCCAGCGATTCGGCTTCGTTGCCTTGTGCCGCGGGCAGCAGAATCGCGAACTCGTCGCCACCCAGACGCGCCAGCACTTCGTTACGCCGCACCAGCGCGCTGACTTCGCCCGCCACCCGGATCAGCAGCGCATCGCCGGCGCGGTGGCCGTAGGTGTCGTTGATGGTCTTGAATTCATCGAGGTCGAAAAACATCACCGCGCACGGGATGAAATGGCGATCCGTCTCCAGCATGGTGCGGGTCAGTTCCTGCTGGAAGCGATGGCGGTTGTAGAGCCCGGTCAGCGCGTCACGTTCGGCCAGATACACCAGCTGTTCTGCCGTTTGACGCTCGCGGGTGATGTCTTCGTACACCCACAGGTGACCAATGAAATGGCCATCGCGATCGCGCACCGGGTAGTCGAGTTCGGTCACGATGCGGCCATCGTTCATCGCGATTTCAAAGCTGTCGGATACCTCGCGCGTTTCCAGCACCGCCAGCAAATGGTTCGAGAAATGGTCGGGCCGCACCAGTGCCGAGGTGGATTTGGCCAGGGCGTCATGCACGGATAACCCGATCAACTCGATGCCCTCATCAATCATCCAGGTGTGGTTGAAAGCGGGGTTGTGGTACACCACCCGGCCATCGGCGGCGACGAACAGGATGCCCAGATTCATGGCGGACAGCAGCGACACCAGGCGTGCGCGTTCCTGGTCAATTTCTTCCAGATACTTGCGCTGCAAGGTTTCCGCCATGCGCAGCTCGCCCAGCGCATGACGCAGGTTGGCTTCGGTCGACTTGATGTCGTCGATGCTGTGGATACTGGCGCGCAAGCCCTGATAGACGTTGTTGCCGTCGTGAATCGGCTGCCAGTTCGTCATCGCCCAGAAATGGCCACCGTCCTTGCGGCAGATGCGCAAGGTATAGCCTTGCCCGGCCGATCCGCGCAGCGACTGGCGCAGCTGGAAATCGGCGGCGGCACGGTCATCCGGATGAATGATGTCTGCAGGAAAACTCGCCAGCGCCATGCATTCGTCGACGCTGTAACCCAGCATGCGCTCGACCGAGGGGTTGACCCACAGCAGTTTGCCGTTGGGCGCCAGCCAGAATTCGATGTCATGGGTGTAGTCTGCGATGGCGTGAAAGCGCGCTTCGTTTTCGCGCGCCCGCTCAACGTTGGTACGCACCGACTCGGCCATGCTGTTGAAGGTGGCGATCAACTGGCCGATTTCATCGCCGCTTTCACCTGCCAGCTTGACGTTGAGGTCGCCTTGCGCCATTTGTTTGCTGGCGTGGGTCAGCAGCGTGAAACGCCGGATCACCCAGCTCGACGACAGGGCAAGCAACAGGCCGGTCAGCAACAGGGCGAGCGCGGCGATAATCAGGCTTTGCCGGACATACCGGTTACGGGCTTCCTGAATGAACTTTCCTGACAGGACCAGCGTGGCCTCGCCGTAACGCTGGCCGGCCAGTTCGACCGGGACGCTATGCCGGAAATCGGTCGGGTTATCGTCTGCGCCGACCTGATGCACGATGCGATTCCGGCTGTCGCGCACCTCGATCATTTTCAGCCCGTTGCTATCGAGCAGGGTTTCGACGATGTCGCGGGTGCTGGCGTCGTCCTGCTGCGACAGCGGCGCCTGTAACGCAACGCTCAGTATCCTGGCCATTTCAGTGACGCGTCGTCCACCTTGTTGCTGTAGTTCGAGGTCAGTCGACTGAATGCCGTTGCCGATCAGGAACGCAAGCATGACGGCCTCCACCGCCAGCGCGGAAAAGGTCAGCTTGTAGCGCAAGGAGAGTTGCCCCAGCCAGCGTTTCATTGCAGGTCTTGCAGCATTTTTTGGGTTTGAAATGCGTAGGGGCGGAATGCGTTCAATTCATTGCTATTGAGTGGACTGAAACCGCCGAAGCCGCCTTTTTTAAGGAAGGCCTGGCCTTCGGGCGTGGCAGCAAAGCGCAGCAGGGTTTCGCGGATTGTGAGCGCCTCGGCCTCGCTCAAACGCGGGTGAGTGAGATAGGTCAGACTGGATAACGGTGGGGTCTCCAGCAAAATGTGCAATTGCTTGCGCAATTCGGGGGGGGACAAGATGTAAGGACTTTGCCCGACCATTGCCGCGTCTGCGCGCCCATTGAGGGCTTGCAGCATGGCGTTGATGTGCGTGCCGGCATTGATGGTCCGGTAGTCGACGTTATGTTTGAGCCCGTCTTCGGCCAGTTCGGCCTGCAGGGCCAGCACGATTACGGCGAGGGGGTCGGCGATGGCGATGGTGCGGCCGCGCAGCGCATTCACGTCACGATAAGACGAGCTGGATTTGACAACCAGCAGCCCGCGCACCGGCTCGGTATATTTGAGCAGGGGCTGATAGCCCACATCCTGGCGTGCCAGCCAGGCGAAATGGGGCGCGGTGAGCAGCAGGTCGTATTTACCCTGGCGCGTCCGCGCAACAAAGGATTTGAAATTGGGCGCACTGTAGATTTCGACGCGTCGCCGCAGGGTTTTTTCCAGTGCGTTGGCCAGCGGGCGATAGGTTTCGATGATTTGTTTGGCAGTGGTGTTGGGGAAGATGCCCAGCACCAGCGGCGGTGTGTCGATTCCCCAGGTCGGGTGCATTGCAAACAGGCTGAACAGCAACCAGAGGGCAGACAAAAAGCCAGGGCGCATCAGCCGGCTCGGATAGGCGACCCCATGCGGAGACGCCGGCTGGGCATGCTCGTTTTTTCCAGTCATCGCAGGTTTCGGTTGGTCCAGTGTCAGATCGATTTTTCGAGTACTTTGGATCGACGTTTGTAGTTGTATAGCGCTTGCTTGCCATGCGGTAACTGGTCGGGGCTGCTGTCGATGAAGCCGCGTTCTTCAAACCACTGCTCGGTGCGGGTGGTGAGGACGAACAGCCGTTTGAAGCCGGCTTTTTTGCCACGCCGTTCGGCCTCGGCCAATAACAGGTCGCCAAAGCCGCGCCCGCGAAAGTCTTCAGATACCGCCAGGCAGGCCAGCTCGGCGGCCTGTTCTTCCGGGAAGGGGTACAGCGCGGCGCAGCCTGCGATGACGCCATCGGATTCGAGCACCAGAAAACGTTCGATTTCCATTTCCAGCCGTTCGCGCGAGCGCCGCACCAGGATGCCTTCGCGTTCCAGGGGCTCGATCAGGCCGAGAATGCCGCCGACGTCGTCGATACTGGCGGCACGCAGGGTTTCCAGCGGCGCCGGCGTAATGAGTGTGCCGACGCCTTCGCGGGTGAACAACTCGGACAGCAGCGCGCCGTCGCGATGGCGGCTGATGAGGTGGGCGCGCTTGACCCCGCTGGTGCAGGCGGTGATGGCGCAGGGCAGGTAATAGCTGACGTCTTCCGGCAGCTTGCGCGGCTTGTCCAGCACCTGCCGCGCCTCGTTGACGGTCAGCGCGTGATGGATCGTGCGCGCCTTGTCGGGCACGCCTTCGGTGTCCATCAGAAAAATCAGCTTGTCGGCGGCCAGCTCGACCGCGGCCTGGGTGGCGACGTCTTCCAGGCTGAGGTTGAAGATTTCGCCGGTGGGTGAATAGCCGATTGGGGAGAGCAGCACGATGTCGTGCTGGTCGAGCCGCCGGCGGATCGCGGCAGCGTCGATCTTGCGCACTTCACCGGTATGTAGCAGGTCGACGCCGTCGCGCACCCCGAGCGGCCGTGCAGTGACGAAATTGCCCGAGGCGACGCGGATGCCCGCCCCGGCCATCGGCGTGTTGGCCAGCCCGAGCGACAGCAGTGCCTCGATCTCGACCCGCACCGTGCCGGCGGCTTCCTTGACGCAGGCCAGCGCAGCGTCGTCGGTGACGCGCAAGCCTTCGACATAACGGATCGCGGTGCCGTTCTCGTTCAGTCTCGCTTCCACCTGGGGGCGCACGCCGTGGATCAGCACCAGGCGCACGCCGAGGCTATTCAACAGGTTGACGTCGTGCGCCAGCTGGACGAAAGCGCCATCGGCCACCAGCTCGCCACCAAACGCGATGACAAAGGTCTTGCCGCGAAAGCCATGGATGTACGGTGCGGCGGAACGAAACCAGTGAACGAAATCGGTCGTGTCTTTCAAGGGAAGAGCCTGGACAGGTGAGCGTGCCGGCAAGGATACCGAAAAACGCTCCTTAAGTTCCAGGCTCAAGCCAGCAGGCACGCGGGTTTCACCTTGATCGCGATGGGGGAATCAGAAATCGCCCCACAGGGTTTGCATGGCGGCGAGCGCGGCGAGCGCGGCCGTTTCGGTGCGCAGGACACGCGCGCCCAGACGCACCGGAATGGCGCCCGCCGCCTGCAGCGCGGCGATTTCGTCGGCCTCGAATCCGCCTTCGGGCCCGGCCACCAGGCAATCGGTTCCGGTCGGGGCGGGCAGATCGGCCAGCCGCGCGTCGGCGAGCGGCGACAAAAACAGCAGACGTCCGCCAGCCTGGCCGAGCCAGCTGGCCAGCGTCAGCGGCGCGCTGACCGCAGGCACCTGGTTGCGTCCGCACTGTTCACAGGCGCTGGCGACCACGCCCTGCCAGTGGGCCACCCGCTTGTCGGCGCGTTCGCCGGCCAGTTTGACCACGCTGCGTTTGGCGGCGATTGGCTGGATCGCGGTAACGCCGAGTTCGACCGCTTTTTGCAGGGTGTAATCCATGCGCTCGCCGCTCGAAATGCCCTGCGCCAGCATCACCCGCAAGCGCGACTCGCGTTCGGTGTCGGCAAAGCCGGTGAGGCTGACCGCGACATCGTCTTTCTGGATGCGCTCGATGCGCGCGCTGTACTCGCCGCCGCGGCCGTTGAACAGAATGATGGGGTCGTCGACGGCCAGACGCAGCGCCCGGGCGGCATGTCGCGCAGGGCCGGGCGGCAGGCTGAAACGGGCGCCCGGGGCGAGCGGCTGGTCGAGATAAAAGCGCGGTGTGGACATGTTGTTATTATGCCGGGGTTGCCTCAAAACTTTGCGGAGCGCGTCATGGTTTCCCTGCTTACCCCGGTATGCGATTTTGGCTGGAAGGCCCCTGATTTCAACCTGCCCGCCGTCGATGGCCGGCAATGGACCCTGCATGACGCAATGGGTGAAAACGGATTGCTGGTGATGTTCATCTGCAACCACTGCCCGTATGTGAAGGCGATTCTTCCCCGCCTGGTGCGCGACCTGACCGAACTCAGGCAGCACGGCATTCACGCTATCGCGATCATGTCGAACGACCCGACCGATTACGCTGAGGACAGTTTCGACAACATGCGGCACGTGGCGCAGGCGTCCGGATTTTCCTTTCCCTATGTGATGGATGCGACGCAGCAGGTGGCGCACGACTACGGTGCAGTCTGCACGCCGGATTTTTTTGGCTTCAACCGTGATTTCGCATTGCAATACCGCGGCCGCTTCGACGCTTCGCGCAAGGAAACCGCGCCGGCGGACGCGCGCCGCGATCTGTTCGAGGCGATGCGGCAGATCGCCGTCACCCAGCAAGGTCCGGCCGAGCAGATTCCGAGCATGGGCTGCTCAATCAAGTGGAAGGAGGCCTGACATGGTCGATCCCCGGCAGCATTGGGAAGGGGTGTACAGCGGCAAGGCAAGCGATCAGGTCAGCTGGTTTCAAGCCCATGCCGCGTCATCGCTGCGTTTAATTCAAGGCTGCGCAGATAAGCAGGCCCATATCATCGACGTCGGCGGCGGGGCATCCATGCTGGTGGATGGTCTGCTCGACGCGGGTTATCGCCATGTGACGGTGCTCGACCTCGCCGAATCCGCGCTGGCGGCGAGCCGGAAACGCCTGGGCAAGCGGGCGCAGTCGGTGCAATGGGTGGCTGCCGACATCACCCGGGCCAGCTTGCCTGTCGCGCAATACGACGTTTGGCATGACCGCGCGGTGTTTCATTTTTTGACGGATCCCAATGACCGCGCACGTTACGTGGCCCAGGTGCTGAACAGCGTAAAACCGGGCGGCCATGTCATCGTGGCAGCATTCGGTCCCGATGGCCCCTTGCAATGCTCCGGGCTGGAGGTCATGCGTTATGCGCCGGACGCGCTGCACGCCGAGTTTGGTGCGGCGTTTCGCCTGCTCGGGCACGAAACCGAAATTCATCACACGCCAGCAGGCAAGGAGCAGGAGTTTGTGTATTGTTATTGCGTGCGAACCTGACCCGGATTGAACCCCATGCTTGAAGACATCAAAGCGCTGGTGCGAGAAGTTGCCCAACGCGAAGTCACCCCGCGTTTTCTCAAGGTGGCACACAGCCACAAGGCCGACGGCAGTCTGTTTACGGTAGCCGATTCCGCGACGCAGGCCGCGCTCGAGGCGGCGCTGCCGACCCTCAGCGATGTGCCGGTGCTGGGCGAGGAAATGACCGAACAGCAACAGCACGATGCGTGGAACGCCGGGCGCGATGGCTTGTGGTGTGTCGACCCGATCGACGGCACCTCGAACTTTGTCGCCGGGGTGCCGTATTTCGCGGTGTCGGTCGCGTATCTGTACAAGGGCGAGCGCCAGCTCGGGGTGATTTACGATCCGATCGCCGACGAAATGTTCAGCGCCGAGCGCGGCAAGGGTGCGCATCTCAACGGCACGCCGCTGCCGCTGCGGCCGGCGGCCAAGGAGTTGAAGCGCGCGCTGGCCGGGGTGGAGATGAAGCGCATCAAGCGCGAGCTCGCCGGGCGGCTCGCGTCATGGCCGCCGTATGCGTCGCAGCGCAATTTTGGCGCCAGCACGCTGGACTGGTGTTACACCGCCGCCGGGCGATTCGACATCTATGTTCACGGCGGACAAAAACTGTGGGACTACGCGGCGGGCGCGCTGATTCTGGAGGAGGCGGGGGGGCGGCTGTCCAGCCTGAGCGGCAACTTCGATACCGCGAACATCTGGGAGCGATCGGTGGTGGCATCGGCCAGTCCCGAACTGTTCGAGTTGTGGCGCGACTGGTTGAAGGCGGCCGGAGCCTAAACCGGGCTTGCGCCGGGGCAGCCTGCCCTGAGCCCGGCTTGTTGTTGCTGCAATAGCTCGCTGGCCGGCATGGGCTTGGCAAAGAAATAGCCCTGCGCCAGATCGCAGCCCATGGCCTGTACAAAATCCAGATGTGCGGCCGTTTCCACGCCTTCGGCGACCACCTGTAGCTTGAGCGCGTGCGCCATGTCGATGATGACCTGAACGATGGCGGCGTCGCGTGCCTGGGTGGGTGCGTCGCGGATGAAGGTCTGGTCGATCTTGAGCACGTCCACCGGAAAATGCTTCAGATAGCCGAGCGAGGAATAACCGGTGCCGAAGTCGTCGATGGCGATGCGCACGCCGATGTGCTTGAGCTCGGTGAGCGTTGCGGTGACCTGCTGCGGATTGTGCATCATTGCGCTTTCGGTGATTTCGAGTTCTAGCGCAGCCGGGTCGAGCCCGGTTGCGGCCAATATTGCCGCCACCCGCACGGCCAGGGCCGGTTGCCGAAACTGCCGCGCGGCCAGGTTGACCGCAACGGTCAATGTCTGGCCCTGTGCATGCCACGCGGCAGCCTGCTGGCAGGCTTCGCGCAATGCCCACTCGCCTATCGGCAGGATCAGCCCGGTTTCTTCCGCCAGCGGGATGAAGCGTGACGGCGGGACCAGCCCCCATTCCGGATGCTGCCAGCGGATCAGTGCTTCCACTCCGATCATGCGGCCACTGGCAAGCTCGAACTTGGGCTGGTAGAACATCACCAGTTCATCGCGCTCCAGCGCACGGCGCAGCGCCGCCTCGAGCGCAAGCAGGTCGAGGGCGCGGGCATTCATGTCGGCCGTGTAAAAATGGAAAGTGTTGCGTCCGGCTTCCTTGGCCTGGTACATCGCGGTATCAGCATTGCGGATCAGCTCGTCGGCGTTGCGGCCATCCTCCGGAAACAGGCTGATGCCGATGCTGGGGGTGACGGTGAGCTCCCTGCCTTCGAGCAGGAATGGTTGCTGCAACGCGGCAAATATTTTTTGCACCACATGGGTGGCATCGTGGGTGCCCGTGATGTCGAGCAGTACCAGAATGAACTCGTCGCCGCCGAGGCGTGCCAGCGTGTCGCTTGTGCGGACGCAGGTCTGCAGCCTGTGCGCGACTTCCAGCAGCAGGCGGTCGCCGGCCTGGTGGCCGAGAGAGTCGTTGACATGCTTGAAACGGTCGAGGTCGATGAAAATGACCGCGAGCGGTTCATTTTTGCGCTGCGCCAGCAGGATGGCCTGCGCGAGGCGTTCATGCAGCAGGGCGCGATTGGCCAGGCCGGTGAGGGCGTCGTGGTGCGCCAGATGCTGGATGCGTTCGGACGCGGCTTTGCGTTCGGTGATGTCGCGTGTGATGGACAGCAGCGATGTGATCTTCCCCTGCGTGTCGCGCAGTGGCACGGCATGGGTTTCAAGCCAGCGCCGCGACCCTTTCAGCCCAATGATTTCGAATGCCAGCGTGCCTTGTCCCCCAGCAAACACCCGCTGGGTCAACAACATGAAGTCTTTGCGGCTGGCCGGCGCGATGATCCCGGACACCTTGCGGCCGACCACCTGATCTGCGGAATCGGCTTCGATCATGTCGAGGCCGGCACGGTTCATTTGCAGCAGGGTGCCGTCGGCAGCCAGCTGCTTCACGCATTCGGGTTCGGCTTCGATGATGGTTTGCAGGCGCAGCGTGCTGTCGGCCAGCGCGGTTTCGGCGGCTTTGCGTGCGCTGATGTCGGTATGGGTGCCGATCATGCGCAGCGGGGCGCCATCCGCATCGCGTTCGATCACCTGGCCGCGGTCGAGAATCCATCGGTAGTTGCCGTCCTTGCAGCGCATGCGGTGCTCGTTGACATAGGAGGCGGTTTCACCGTTCATGTGGCGCTCGATATCGGCGTAAAACTGGGGTGTGTCTTCGGGATGGACGCGACTGTCCCGTTCGATGACCGCGGTGCCGATGTCTGCGTCGACATAGCCCAGCATCGCCTTCCAGCGCGACGAGAAAAACACCTCATTGGTTTGGGTGTTCCAGTCCCACATGCCGTCGCCCGCACCGTTGAGCGCAAATTGCCAGCGCGCTTCGCTTTCGCGCAGCGCCCGTTCGCGTGGTTCGGCGGCCAGGCGCAGGTGGAGGTTGTCGACGATGCTGCGATGCAGGCGATGCGCGTTCATGCCCAGCATCGGCAGCAATAGCAGGCCCATGGCGCCCATGGCGAGCGAGAGTGGCTGGCCGTCGCCCAGCAGGCGGACGATCAGCGGCAGCAGCAGGGGCAGCAGGAAGCTGAACGCGGCGGGACGGTCCACCGATAATGAGGTCGCGCCTGCGGCCGTGCCGACGAGGACGATGGCGAGGAAGGCCTGGTGGGCAATGTCGTTCGGTGTGAACAGGAACCACCCCGCCGCACCCCAGGTCACCCCGGCGGATAGCGCAGCGACGCGAAAACGCTGCAGCCAGATCAGGCTCTGCGCCTGGTCCGGCCTGGCCCGCCGATAGCCGAGCACAAGCAGGGCGCGCACCACGGTCACCAGGACGATTGCCAGCAACCAGCCCAGTCCCATTGCCTGCCCCAAAATGCTGATCTGCATCGTCGCCAGAATGCTGGCATTGATGACCGTAAGCAGTAGCGAAAGCGGCAAGCCGGCGTACAGCATGCGTACCTGTTCGGTGCAAAGGGCATCGGGGAGATGCTGCTGGGCTAGCCGCATAAGCGCAGGTCAGGTGTCGCGGCCGCCACCCGGCGCGACCCGGTTTTCGACTGCAAACACCGCTGCCTCGACCCGCGAGGATAAATTCAGCTTGGCCAGGATATGCCGCACATGCAGTTTCACAGTGTCGTGGCTGATGTCGAGACTGCGCGCGATGGCCTTGTTGCTTTCGCCGCGCGACAGGTGGGTGAGGATTTCCCTTTCGCGCGGGGTCAGCGAATCGAGCAGTGAGCCTTTTTGCTGGTCTTTCTGGTCGTACAGCCGCACCAGTTTGGCGGTCATTGCCAGCGCGACGACGGTTTCGCCGCGCCGTGCACGCAGGATGGCGTCGACTACTTCGTCGGGTTCCATGCTTTTGAGCAGATAGCCGTTGGCCCCTGCGCGCAACGCGCGGGCGAGGTCGTCTTCGGCTTCGGAGAGGGTCAGGATCAGCACCGGCAGGGTGTGGCCCTCGGCGCGCAATTGCTGCATCAGGGTGATGCCGTCGATGCCGGGCATGTTGAGGTCGAGGATCAGTACGTCGGGGCGATGTGCATGCAGCAGCATGCTGACTTCGTTCGGGTTGCCGGTGAACGCGGTGACTTCAATCTGGCCGCTTTGTTCGAGCAGTTCGGCCAGCCCCTTGCGGAACAGGGTGTGGTCGTCGACGAGAATGATGCGGGTTTGATTCATAGGCTGCGGGCGGGCTGTTCGTGCGTGGCCGAGGGTGGGTTGCCGGGGCGCCGCGGGAAGACCAGGCGAATGACGGTACCGCCGGCAGGGCGGCTTTCGACCTTGAGCGTGCCCTCGAGCTTGGCGGCGCGCTCGCGCATGATGGTGAGGCCGAAGCTCTTGCCCATGGTCGACGATTCGTCGTTCTTGCGCTGCACGCCGACGCCGTCGTCGGCGACGTTGACGATGTACTGGCCGTCTTCGAGGTCGAAGGTGATGACGACGTGGCGCGCGCGCGCGTGCTTGGCAATGTTGTAGAGCGATTCCTGAATGATGTGGAAGACCTGGATTTCCTCGTCGGGGGTGAGCGAGACGTCCTGCACGAGGTTGAGGAAATCGACGTCGGCGTTGGCTTTCTTGCGGAAGCTTTTGGCCAGTTCCTGGATTGCCGGCACCAGCCCGCGCGGATTGATGCGGTCACGGTACTGGGTGATGAGATCGCGCAGGTCAGCGTAGGCCAGGTCGACCGCTTCCTCGACGTCGCCCAGATAGCGGTTCGCCTTGGGGTAGTCCTCGTGGCGCATCGCGTCGGAAAGGACGGTGAGTCGCATTTTGGCGTAGGCCAGCGTCTGCGCCAGCGAATCGTGAATCTGGTTGGCCAGCATCTGGCGCTCGTTCATCAGCGAGATGCGCATGTTCTCGCGCGTTAGCCGCGCGTTTTCCAGCGCGATGCCGAGGTGCTCGCCGATCGAACGGAACAGCATGCGGACGTCTTCGGGAACCGTGTGGCCTTCATCGAGAAACAGGTTGTACACGCCCATGACCTGGTTCTTGTGCATCAGGGGCACCGCGACCACGGTTTTGCAGGTGCCGCTGAAATAGGCGTCGTTCGCCTGCTTCTTGCAGAAGGCGACGTTGTTCCAGCTGCTGGTGGTGATTTCGCGCGCCGCCTTGCCGCAGACGCCGCAGTCGACGCTGACGATGGCTTCGTGCTCGACCATTTCGGGCGGCAGGCCGACCGAGCCGATCAGGCGTAGATGGGTGCGGTCGTCGGTGATGACGCGCACCGCGCCGGCCTGTGCACCGGCGAGGCGGATCATGGTTGAGAGAAATCGCCCCAGCAGCTGTTCGACATTGGCGTCGGTCGACAGGCTGGTGGTGATCTCGGACAGCACGCGCAGCGCCGGGATGCTGACATTGCCCGTATCAGCCGGCGTGTGCTGGATCAGTGGATGAACATCGTTCATGTTGAGGGGCTGCATGGTTTCAGCATATCCGATTTACAGACGGCAGCCGATTCACGGCGCAGAGTCGACGGGCGGCGAGTTGGGCGCCGGCGTCCCGGATGACTCGGGTACGGGCGGCCCGGTAACCGCCGGCCTGCTCGCAGCCGGCTTGGGCGGGGTGGTCGGCTCAGGCGACGGCTGCCGGACCGCAGGCGCTGGTGTGGGCGGGGCCGGCACTGCGGGCGGCTGCGCGGTGATGCCCGCATCCAGGTCTTCCGGGAAACCGCCCGCGGTGGGCGCCGGCTCCGGCTCGGGTATGTCGACCTTGCTGCGGGTGTCGTCGGGCGCTTCCTGCGCCGGCTTGCTGGGGGCGGGCGCCTCGACTGCAGCGGGTTTGCCTGCGGCGGCAGGGCCGGGCTGCGCCGGCTCGGTCGGCAGCGGATACAGGTAGGGCTGCAGTTTAGGCAGCAGGGTTTTCAGGATTTGCGTGGTGAGCGAACTGGTGAAGACGAACTGACCCGCCTGTTCGCCCGGCACCAGCGCCGTCAGGGTGCCGAAATAGCGGTCGCCCAGATAGAAAGCGAAGGTGGCGGTGCGGTTGACCACGCGCGACTCCAGCAGCTGGCCGCCACGGCCGAAGCGCTGGAAGCGGTGGTCGCCGGTGCCGGTTTTGCCGCCGATGGTGAGCGGGTTGCCTGCTGCGTCCTTCAGCGCGCCCGCCAGGCGCGAGGCGGTGCCGTTCTGCACCACGCCCGCCAGTGCGCGGCGCACGACCTGCGTCAGTACGGGCGGCAGCATCTGCTCGCCCTTTGCGGGTTTGATCGACAGCCGGGTGTCGAACGGGGTGTGGGCGGCAAAGTGCAGCTGGGTCAGGCTGACCATGGGCTTTCTCACACCGTCGTTGACCAGGATGCTCATCAGCTCGGCCAGCGCGGCCGGGCGGTCGCCCGAGCTGCCGATCGCGGTGCCGTAAGACGGCGTGAGGTTGTCGAACGGATAGCCCAGACGCTTCCAGTCCACCAGCAGGCGATCAAAGGCTTCGACTTCGAGCAGCGACTGGATGCGGATGTTCTGCGTGTTTTTGCGGCTGGTTTTGAACAGCCAGGTGTAGACCTCGCGGCGGACGTCCGCGCCTTGTGCGTTAAGTTCCTTCAGGCTGGTTTTGGGCGCGGTGCGCAGGGTTTTCACCACCCACAGTTCGAGCGGGTGTATCTGCGAAACATAACCGCGATCCGCCATGTTGTAGGCCTCGGTGGCGTGCGCATCGAACATTGCAATGTGCGTGTTGCGGTTCAGGCTGGCGCTGGCCGGCACGTGCTTGTGCAGCGCGGCGACGTAGTCGTCGAAACTGGCCTGCGGTTCCAGATAGCGGTACATGGTGGTGAAGCGGCGCGGGTTGAGGCGGGCGCGGGCATACAGGTTGTCGGCCATTTGCGCCGCTGTCTGGTTCTTGTGCTTGCTGTAAAACCGGCTGACGAAGACACGGCTTTCCTGGTCGACGAAGCGTGTCAGGTAGGACTCGCGCAGCGGGTTGCCGGCATCGTCGAGAATGTGCGCGATGGAGCCCGGCGTGGCGCTGACGTAGTAGCGCACGATGTCGCGCATCATGCGGACGTAAACCAGGTTGACCGAATTACGGGTGGCCTGCCACACATCCATGACGCGACTGTTGTCCTTTTCGTCAAAGTTGGAAAAGGTGTGCTGGCCGCCGCCGGTAAAAAAGGTTTCGGGTGCGGCGGAATAGCGCCGCGCCATCGCCGCTTCAAGCGTGACCGCGAGCGCTTCGTCACGGTAGGCGAGCAGCCTTTGGGCGGTCCATTGCGACAGCACGTCGCGGCTCGGTTGCGCCTTTTTCTTCAGTTCGGCGGTTGTCAGCGTGCGGTATTCAGCGTGCCGCTTGGCGATGATTTCCAGATAAGTGGTCAGGGTGCGCAGCTTGGCGGTGGAGCCGAGGTCAAGACGGGCCTGGCTGTTGATATCGAACGGCTGGTTGAGGTTGTCGGCCTGCACCCGCAGGACATTGCCGAGCGGGGTTCGTTCATACAGCGTGAAGCTGTAGATTACTTCCTTCAGCGGATTTTCGGGTTGCAGCAGACGGTGGCCGACCAGGCCCGACGCCCGTGCGGCGTCGAGATTGGCCAGACTTTGCAGATAGGTGCTGATGATTTTTTGCGCCGGCTGGTTGATCGTGGTGCTGACCTTGAGGTCGAGCCGATCAAGGTCGTACAGACGTTTTTCGCCCAGCAGTCGCGCGACGCGGATACGCTGCGCATTGGTGGCTTTCTGGTCGACAAAACGCGGCGGCGGCGGATCGATGCGCTGTTTGGTGTTGCGCAGTTCGATCTGCTTGGCCTGATTGGCCAGCGCGCGCGGAATCACGCCGGCGTTGGCCAGCAGGTCGAGATGGTCGTCGGTGCTGGCGTCCAGCGCCTTGCGGTTGGCGGCAAGGTAATACGACGGCCGGCGCTCGGCCACGATCAGCGACAGCACATGCTTGAGCGCGCTGGCGTAGTCGGTGTTCTGGGCGGATGGCTTGCCGCTGAGGGTGCGGTTGGTTGCGGCAAAGTCGAGCCCGTACCAGGCCCACAGGCCATCGCCGATGCCGTTAACCTCGCCGAAGCGCGGTGCGGCCGCGAGCGGCACGGTGTTGAGATAGGCCATCACGGTCCTGCGCCGCATCGGCAGCGTGTTGGGGCCATCGAGATAGGCGCGCAGGCTGGCGCTGCCCATCTGCCGCAGCTTGTCGACCATGCTGTTGGTCAGCCCCTCGGGTGAGTGGCGGTACTTTTCGATCTGCGTCGGCAGGGTGCTGCCGCCGGGCACGTTGCGGTTGGTGTCGACCAGGCTGATGCCTTTTTCGAGCAGCGCCTGCGCCAGGCGATCCCATTCCACCTCGAAGCGCTCGTAGACGCGCGTGGGATGCTTGCCCTGGTAGAGCAGTCTGCCTTCGCTGTCGAGCAGGGAGAGGCCGGCCTGATCCTTTTCCTTGTACGGCAGGAACAGGCCGAGATCGTCCACCCGCTCCATCTGGACGCTGATCTTGGCCTGCTGGTCGATTTGCCAGCCGGCCTGCTCGAGCCGCTTCAGGTGGTCCGGCAGCGCGTGATAACCGAGGCGGACGTCATACGGCCCGTCGCCCGGGAAGCGGATGCGTTTGGAGGGCCCGGG
The DNA here is from genome assembly GCA_002257045.1 of Hydrogenophilales bacterium 16-61-112. Lineage (GTDB taxonomy): Bacteria > Pseudomonadota > Gammaproteobacteria > Burkholderiales > Thiobacillaceae > Thiobacillus. The sequence goes on from NCHD01000012.1 coordinate 25,222, forward strand.
CTGCATCTGCCAGGTCATTTTCTGCGCTGTTCTGACCAGGTATTTGGCTTCGAGCGCCGATGACAGCAACTCCCATGCGATGAGGCCGACGAGGCCGATCAGTAACAGCAGAACGGCCAGTGCGATGAGGATGCGGCGCGGAGTTTTTCTCATGGTTCAGACCCAGTCGCGTGCAGTGAGGTAATCGGTATACAGGCGGGCTTCCGGGCTGCCTGCTTCGGGTTGCCAGTCGTAGCGCCATTTGACGATCGGCGGCAGCGACATCAGGATGGATTCGGTGCGGCCGCCTGATTGCAGGCCGAACAGCGTGCCGCGGTCGTACACCAGGTTGAATTCGACATAGCGGCCGCGCCGGTAGGTCTGGAAGTCGCGCTCGCGCTCGCCGTACGGCGTGTCCTTGCGGCGTTCGAGCAAGGGCAGATAGGCCTGGATGAAGGCGTCGCCGACGCTTTTCGTCATGGCAAAGGCTTGCTTGAAGCCGCCTTCGGCAAAGTCGTCGAAAAACACGCCGCCGATGCCACGCGGCTCGTTGCGGTGCTTGAGAAAGAAATAGCGGTCACACCATTCCTTGAAGCGAGTGTGCAGGTCGGCGCCGAACGGATCGAGCGCGCGCTTGCAGCTGGCGTGAAAATGCTGCGCGTCGTTATCGAAGCCGTAATAGGGCGTCAGATCCATGCCGCCGCCGAACCAGAATACCGGCGCCTCGCCATCCTGCAGGGCGACGAAGCAGCGCACGTTCATGTGCACCGTCGGTGCGTAGGGGTTGCGCGGATGCAGCACCAGCGACACGCCCATCGCTTCCCAGCGGCGGCCGGCGAGTTCGGGCCGGTGTGCGCTGGCCGAGGGCGGCAACTGGCTGCCCAGCACGTGGGAGAAATTGACCCCGCCGCGTTCCAGCACCCGGCCCTCCTCGATCAGCCGCGAGATGCCGCCGCCGCCTTCCGGACGCTGCCAGGCATCGGTGCGGAAAGGCAGGCCATCGGCCGTTTCCAGCGCGGCGACGATGCGCGCCTGCAGGTCGAGCAGATAAGTTTTGACAGCGGCAGTGTCAAAAGCGGCGGAAGCGGGGGTGTGGGCTGGCATCAGGGACGAAGCGTGGTTCCGGTGGCAAGGTCGATCAGGGTGGAGGGGCGGCGGCGCTGACCGATGCGGCCGTCTATCACGCGCACCTGCGCGCCAAATATTCTGCGGCATTGTGCCGCAGTTCGCGCGGGTTTTCTGCCGCTCAGGTTGGCGCTGGTGGAAACCAGCGCCGTTCCCAGCATGCGGCAGAGCCTTGCCGCATCCGGATGGGCGGTGACGCGCACGGCCAGCGTGGCGCGCCCGCCGGTGAGCAGGGGCAAACAGGTGGCAGCTGCCGGCACGATCCAGGTGACCGGACCGGGCCAGCCGGACTGGACGCGCGCCCGGTTGGCCGGACTCAGCGGGAGGATGAAGGGAAGCAGGCGTTTGAAGTGGTCGGCGATCAGGATCAGGCCCTTGGCGGCATTGCGCCCCTTTATCCGGACCAGTTGCTTCAGTGCGCGCGGATTGCGCGGATCGCAGCCCAGGCCATAGCAGGACTCGGTGGGGTAGGCGATAAGTCCGCCGTGTCGCAGATGCGCGCGGAGCGCGTCCGCCTCACCTCTCACCGCGCTCGCCTCACTTTTTCCGGTCGAGCGCGCGCCAGCCGATGTCGCGGCGATATTGCATGCCGTCGAAGTGGATGGCGGAGAGGGCCTCGTAGGCGCGGGCTTGCGCCATGCGCACGCTGTCGCCCAGCGCGGTGACAGCCAGCACACGGCCGCCGCTCACCACGGTCTGGCCCTCCTGTGTGGCGGTGCCGGCGTGGAAAACGTGCAAGTCGTCGGCCGCTGCCGGCAGCGCGCTGATCACCGCGCCCTTTTGCGGCGCGTCCGGGTAGCCTTTTGCCGCCAGCACCACGGCCAGTGCCGTGCGGCGGTCCCATTCGGCCTCGACCTGATCAAGCGTGCCGTCGATGGCGGCATCCATCAGCGTGACCAGATCGGTTTTGAGCCGCATCATGATCGGCTGGGTTTCCGGGTCGCCCATGCGGCAGTTGAACTCCAGCACCTTGGCCGCACCGTCCGCGCCGACCATGATGCCGGCGTACAGAAAGCCGGTGTAGCGGATGCCGTCCGCCGCCATGCCTTCGACGGTGGGGTGGATCACTTCGCGCATGATGCGCGCGTGCAGTTCGGGGGTGACCACGGGCGCCGGCGAATAGGCGCCCATGCCGCCGGTGTTGGGGCCGCTGTCGCCGTCGCCCAGGCGCTTGTGGTCCTGGGAAGACGCCAGCGCC
>NCHD01000013.1 GCA_002257045.1 Hydrogenophilales bacterium 16-61-112
GCTTCGGAGGCGTCCGGCGCGAAGCGGCCGATCATGTCCGACATGCGCCGGCCGTACAGCAGCTCTTTCGGCTGGCCTTCGTCCTGGTTGGGGTCTTCGGCGTTGGCGGCGTCGAACAGGGCGAGGGTCTGATTAAATCGTTCAAGGTTCTCGATCATTTTCAACTCCCTTGGCTCGGGCTTAAGTGGCCGGGCTGTCCGCCAGATGCTGCGCGATGCGTTCGTAATCGGCCAGCGGCAGCGCTTCGGCACGCAGCGTGGAATCGATTCCCAGCGCGGCAAATCCTTCCGGCTTCAGCAGGCTGCCCAGCGTGTTCTTCAGCGTCTTGCGCCGCTGCGAAAACGCGGTTTGCACCACGCGGGCAAACAGGGCTTCGTCGAGTGCAACGACTTCGGCTGCGGTCTTGGGGATCAGCCGCACCACGGCCGAGTCGACGCGGGGGGGCGGGTTGAACGCGGTGGGCGGCACGTCGAGCAGCCATTCCAGATGAAAGCGCCGCTGCAGCATGATCGTCAGTCGCCCGTAGTCGTTGCTGCAGGGTTCGGCCACCATGCGCTCGACCACTTCCTTTTGCAGCATGAAGGTCATGTCGCGGATCTGCGCGGAAAACTCCATCAGATGAAACAGCAGCGGGGTGGAGATGTTGTAGGGCAGGTTGCCGATGATGCGCAGCCCGGTGCCGAGGCTGCCGAAATCGAATTTAAGGGCGTCGCAGCTGTGCACGGTCAGCCGGTCAGCGGGCCAGCTGCGCTGCAGCCGCGCGACGATGTCGCGGTCGAGTTCGACTGCGTGCAGATGCGGCAGCCGTTCGAGCAGGGGCCGGGTCAGCGCGCCGAGGCCGGGGCCGATTTCGACTACGGTTTCACCCGGCTGCGGATGGATGGCGTTGACGATGGCGTGGATGATGCCGTCGTCGATCAGGAAATTCTGGCCGAAGCGTTTGCGCGGGGTGTGCATGTCAGGGGGAGCGGTGAGGGGTGAACGGTAAGCGAGGGGAGGGTGGGATTAGCCGTTCACCGCTTCCCGCTCACTGTTCACCATGCCGAGAGCCATTTCGATTGCCGCTACCAGACTGCCGACTTCCGCACGGCCGGTTCCGGCGAGGTCGAGCGCGGTGCCGTGGTCGACCGAGGTGCGGATGAAAGGCAGGCCCAGGGTGACGTTCACGCCTTCGCCGAAGCTGGCGTATTTGAGCACCGGCAGGCCCTGGTCGTGATACATCGCCAGCACGGCGTCGCACGGGGTGTGACGGATGCGCGAGAACAGGGTGTCGGCGGGCAGCGGACCGATGAGGTCGATGCCTTCGGTACGCAGGCGTGCGAGCACCGGCTCGATGATGTCGATTTCCTCGCGGCCGAGGTGGCCGGATTCACCGGCGTGCGGGTTGAGCCCGGCGACGATGATGCGCGGAAAGGCGATGCCGAACCGCTTCTGCAGGTCGGTGTGGAGGATGCGGATGACGTCGGTCAGCAGCTTGGGCCTGATTGCGTTGGCCACGGCGCGCAGCGGCAGGTGGGTGGTGGCGAGCGCCACGCGCAGGCCGCCGCCGGCCAGCATCATTACGACGCGTGCGGTGCCGCTGTGGTCGGCCAGGTATTCGGTGTGGCCGGTGAAGGCGTAGCCCGCATCGTTGATGACGCCCTTGTGCACCGGCGCGGTGACGACGGCCTGATACGAGCCGTTCATGCAGCCGGCAATGGCGGCGTCGAGCAGGGCCAGCACATGGGCGCTGTTGTCGGGGTTGAGCGTGCCCGGCACGACTGTGCTGGCGACCGGGATGTGGTGCACATGCAGCGCGCCTTGCTGGTGGTCGGGAATGGTGTCGCCGGTGATGAAGTTGACGTGGATGCCAAGCTGGCCGGCGCGGGCGCGCAGCACGTCGAGATCGCCGATCACGCTCAGGCGGCAGGGCAGGTCCTGGTGCGACAGCGCGATGCAGAGGTCGGGGCCGACGCCGGCCGGCTCACCTGCGGTAAGCGCGATGACCGGCAACAAGGCGCTGGCTGGGGTCACGCCCGGCTCAGTCAATCGGGCGCAACTCGACGTAGGCCGAATCGCGAATCTGCCGCACCCAGTCCTGGAAGGCCTCTTCTGCCTTGCGCTCGCGGATGGCCTGGCGCGCCTGCAGCTTCTGGCGCTCCTGGGTGACATCCTGGCTTCGGCGTTCCAGCACCTCGATCAGGTGCCAGCCAAATGGCGACTGCACCGGCTGGCTCAGTTCGCCGGGCTGCAGCGCGTTCATCGCCTTTTCAAACTCGGGCACGGTGTCACCGGGGTTGATCCAGCCGAGGTCGCCCCCCTTGGAGGCGCTGCCGTCGTCGGAATGCAGGCGCGCGAGTTCGTCGAATTTCACACCGTTTTCGATGCGCTCCCTGAGCTGCAACAGGCGGCTCTTGGCGTCGGACTCGGAGGTGAGCTCGTTGGTCTTGATGAGAATGTGGCGCGCATGCGTCTGCGTGACGTTGAGCACGGCGTCGAGCCCGCGCTTGTCGATGAGCTTGAGGATGTGAAAGCCGTTGCTGCTTTTCAGTACCGGGCTGATCTGACCGGGTTGCAGCGGCTTCAGCGCGTCGGCAAACAGCGCGGGCATGTTGCCGCTGGCGCGCCAGCCGAATGCGCCGCCCTGCATGGCGTTGGGCGCGTCGGACGAGCTGGCCGACAGCTGGGCGAAATCGGCGCCCTTTCCGAGCTGGGCATGGAGGTCGTCGGCGCGCGCGCGGCGTGCCTGGATTTGTTCGGGCGAGGCGTTTTCCGGTACGGTCAGCAGGATGTGGGCGAAGTTGTATTCGGTCTCCGCACCTTGTTGCGCCTTGGTTTGCAGATAGCCTTCGATTTCGGAATCGCTGACGGTGACGCGGTTGTCGACGTCGCGCTCACGGGCGCGGGTGATGAGGATTTCGTTGCGGATGGTGTTGCGCATGGTATCGAGGCTCTGGCCTTCTTTGGCCAGCGCGGCCTCGAGGCCGGGCACGTCGATCTTGTTCTGCTCGGCGATCCGCTGGATGGCGCGCTCGACCTGCGCCGGGTCGACCCGCACACCGGTGCTGCGGGCGTGCTGCTGCAGGGCGAGCTCGGTAATCATGCGTTCGAGCAACTGCTTTTCAAGCACGTCTCGCGGCGGCAGCGGCGTGTTTTGCCGCGTCAGCGCGCGCTCGGTTTCCGCGTAACGCTTGGCCAGTTCCTGACGGGTGATGACCTCGTCGTTGACGACGGCGACGATGTGGTTCAGCGGCACCACTTCGGCACGCGCAGCCTGTGCCGACAACAGCAGCGAAAGGGCGATCAGCAGGGCCAGCGCCCAGCTCGGGACGAGCCGGCCAAGGCGTGAAAAAGTCTTTGTTTGCATGGGGGTAGGGGGGCGCTCAAAGTTCATTGCTGGGCAGATATCCGGGGACGCTCTGTTTCAATACGCTGACCGGATTGGAGCCGATGCTGCCCATTCCGTTCAGCTCAAGCTGGATAAAAAATGAATCGGTGGATTCGGTGTCTTTGGTGGCCAGACGCTGGAACGCGCCGCGCAGCAACCAGCAGCCGCCGTTGTATTCAAGCCCGGCCAGGCCTTCGACCAGCTTGTTGTCGCGGTAGGAATAGTTGTAGCGGAACATGCCGTACCAGCGGCGGGCCAGCGGCCATTGCGCGGACAGGTCGACCTGCTCGGTGTTCTGGTCGATGAAGTTGTAGCCGACGTTCAGCACGCGGCCCTGTCCCGGGCGGTAAGAGGTGCTGATGTTCTGCCGGACGGCCGTGCCGTTCTGGGTATCGAACTGCCAGCCACCGGCCACGCGCCAGGCTTGCGTGACCTGGCCGCTCACGGCGACCAGCACATCGGTCGAGTTGCTGGTGCGCGCCGCCACGCCGGGCAGCGTGACCTGCTGCGAGCTGAAGTAGTAACGCTGGCCAAGGGTGATTTGCAGGCGTTCGAGTCCGCTGGCGGCCTCGGTGAAGCGACTGGTCACCGCGACCGTCAGCTGGTTGGCGTCGTTGACGCGGTCGCCGCCGACGAACTTGTTCTCGGTGAACATCTCGGCGTAGCCAAAGTCGAGCTGGGCGGTGTCGAACACCGGAATGTTGCTCTGGTCGCGATAGGGTGCGTACACGTAATACACGCGTGGTTCCAGCGTTTGCGCGTAGTCGGTGCCGGCAAAGCGGAACGGGCGGTCGAACGCGACGCCGCTGTCGAGGCTGACGATCGGCACGTTGCGCGTGATCCGCTGCTCGGGCACAAGCTGATTGTTGCTTTCGTCCAGTGCGTAATAGCTTGTATGCCAGCCGATTTGCGGCGTGATGTAGCCGAAGGCGTTGGTGAAGCGCTTGCGCAGGGTGGGGTAGGCCAGCACCCGCGCGCCTTCGATCAGGCTGACATGCGAAAACCGCGTGGCTTCGGCCTGCAGGTTGAATTCGAGGCCGGGGCCAAGCGTGTCCGCCATCGACAGGCGCGCCTGCGGCAACCGCGCGTACGGCTCGACGATCCGGGTGGTCGAGGTCGAGTCCTGCAGGGTCTGGAACGACTGCGCGCGCAGCTCGGCGCTCCAGTTGCGGTGTTGCGTGCTGAGCCAGACTTCGCGATTGAGGTTGCTGACCGAGGTGATGGACACCAGGTTGGACAGGTCGCGAAAGTAATCGTCGTCCGACACCCGGGCAGGTATTCCAGACGGTTCACGCCGCTGAATTCGCTCAGCAGATAGCGGAACTCACCTCCCAGTTGCACCCCGCGCTTGGAAAGCAGGCGCGGATACAGCGTAGCGTCGTAGTTGGGCGCAAGGTTCAGGTAGTACGGCACCATGATGTCGATGCCGCTGCGTTCGGTGGTGCCGAACGTGGGCGCCAGGATGCCGGTTTTGCGCGCATCGCTCAGCGGGAAGTCGAGCCACGGCGTGTACAGGATCGGCACGCCCAGAAAATGCAGCGTGGTGTTGTAGGCGGTGCCGACCTCGCGCGACTTGTCGATATCCAGTTCCCCTACTTTCAGGTACCAGTCGTCGTTGCCGAGCGGGCAGGTGGTGTAGGTGGCCTGGGTGAGCGTGGCGTTGTTCACGTCGACAAACTGGATGTGCTCCGCCTGGCCGCGCCCCTGCTGCAGCGGAAAGGAATAGACCGGCTGGGTCAGCTCGCCACTGTAGTCGTTGAGGTTGAACTTCAGCGTGTCGCCGCTCACCAGCAGCGTGGGCTGCTCCATCCGCACCTTGCCGCGCGCATCGACAAAACGCTGCGTGGTGTCATAGAGCAGCCAGTCGGCGAAGAAGTTCTGACCCGCCTGGCGGGCTTCGACGTTGCCCGATGCCACGACGACATTGGGCTGGGTCGACTCGATCTTGTCGGCCGTCACGAACATCGGACCGGCCTCGCCCGCCACGGCAGACCCCCTCAGTTCGACGTCTTTTTTCAGTACGAGACAGTCCGCCACCGCAGGCAACGCAGTGAACAGCAACGCAACACAAGTCAGGCCGGGCAGGAAAGACAACGAGGTAAAATCCGTGAGTGGGTTGATGTGAAAACAGCGTTAATTTGAAACCAGCATTATCGGGAGCCGTAACACCGTGGAACGTTTGCAAGCATTACAGCATTGGGCCGCCCAACAATTGGCGGCGGATGCCCTGGATATCGCGCCGGCATCGGCAGACGCCAGTTTTCGCCGCTATTTTCGTGTCGCTGCCAATCAGGGCGGCGTCAAAGGTCGCGATTATATCGTGATGGACGCCCCGCCGGCGCATGAAGACTGCCACCCGTTCATCGCCGTGGCAAAACTGTTCGGTGACGCCGGCGTCCACGTGCCGCAGGTACTGGCGGCCGACCTGGAACAGGGTTTTTTGCTGTTGACCGATCTGGGTGACACCACCTATTTGTCGGCGTTGAACGAAAGCAGTGCGCGCGAGCTCTACCTGTCCGCCAACGACGCGTTGATCCGTATCCAGCTGGCCAGCCGCCCCGGCGTGTTGCCGGAGTACGACCGCGCCCTGCTCACCCGCGAGTTGATGCTGTTTCCCGAGTGGTATGTGACGAAGCACCTTGGCGTGACGCTGAGCGAGGAACAGAACGCCCACCTCCACGCCGTGTTCGAGCGCCTGCTCGCCAACAACCTCGATCAGCCGAAGGTCTACGTGCACCGCGACTGGCACTCGCGCAACCTGATGGTCAGCGATCCCAACCCCGGCATTCTCGACTTCCAGGACGCGGTCTACGGCCCCATCACCTACGATCTTGCCTCGATCTATCGCGATGCCTATATCCAGTGGGACGAGGAGCATCAGCTTGACTGGGTGATTCGCTACTGGGAAAAGGCGCGTGCCGCGGGCCTGCCGGTGCGGGCGGATTTCGGCGATTTCTGGCGTGATTTTGAGTGGATGGGCGCGCAGCGGCACATCAAGGTGCTGGGGATTTTTGCGCGGTTGTATCACCGGGATGGCAAGGAGGGGTATTTGAAGGATATGCCGTTGGTGATGTCTTATCTGCGCAAGGTTTGCGAGCGGTACATTGAGTTGAAGCCGATGTTTTATTTGCTGGAGGCGTTGGAGGGTATGCAGCCGCAGGTGGGGTAGGTGTTCTGGGGACTGAGCGTTGGCCGGGGGTAGCCCGGCGGCTAGTCACTTTTCTTGTCTCGCCAAGAAAAGTAACCAAAAGAAGGCGACCCCGACATCCCCGAAACCCCGAAAATTGAGCCTGCCGGGTGGGCGGCAAAGAACTCGCCCCGCTTTTGCTGTTTTTAATTTGGTTTTTTGTGAGCGGGGCTCAAACACCTTTGCCGCTGATCCACCCGCCAGACTCAATTTCCGGCGGGGCTGAGAGGGGAGAAAGTCAAAACCAGGGCGGTGGTGACTGGGCGGTTTGTAGTTACTATTTGCGCTTAGTATCCGACGCATATCGCTTGTCATTGAGATTTAGAAAGAAATTCCGTGCCCAATTTGTTTCACAGAATCATCCTTGTAATCGCTAGTGTTAGTTTCACGCAGGTTGCTATAGCTCAAGCCTTGGGTTCTCCAGAGGCATCGTCTAAAAAAGAGAAAGCTGACACACCAATACCCCGATGCCTTGAAGATTACGGGGGGGTGAGTAAACGACCCAAACGAGTTTTTGTGGGTGTGGGGACTAAAATTTTAGATGTCAGTTTTGCACGTCATGCCCAAAATTGGGCGACCCTGATGCAAACAGAAATAGAACGCGATCAAGCGTTGAAACGACTACACCCAAGTGCATCTTCTGAGCTTCGAATTACGATTGAAACCTTCCCTCAAGGACAGGTTGGTTCGATAGAGGTTGATGGGTCATCAGGATCCCAAGAATTGGATAATGCGGTAATTGCTCTCCTAAAAAGATCGACGCCATTCACCTCGTTCCCACAGGATGTCTGCATGAAAGCGGACATCCTGTATCTATCCGTTGCGTTTGAAAACACAGGCAGTGGTCTGCGAATCAAGCAGCCTAAATAAATTGCTGGGCGACGTGTAACTCACCTGAGAAGTTTCAATTGATCGCATCAAAATCTCAAACCGCCATGATTCTCGCCGCCGGCCGCGGCGAGCGCATGCGCCCGCTCACCGACCACACACCCAAGCCATTGTTGCAGGTTGGCGGCAAGCCGCTCATCGTCTGGCATATCGAGCGTCTGCGGGCAGCAGGCTTCACACATATCGTGATCAACCATGCGCATCTCGGCCAGCAGATCGAAGACGTGCTGGGGAACGGTTCGGCGCTGGGCGTGTCGATCGACTACTCGCGCGAAGTCAGCGCGCTGGAAACGGCCGGCGGCATCGCCACCGCGCTGGCCTTGATCGGAAGCGAGGTCTTCACCGTGGTGAACGGCGACATCTACTGCGAATATGATTTGGGCCGGCTGGCCGAGCCGATGGCGCGACTGGCTGCCGGGCATGACCAGGCGCATCTGGTGCTGGTCGATAACCCAGCGCACAACCTGAAGGGCGACTTCGTGCTGGAAGCCGGCCGCGTGATCCCCCCACCGCTTGCAACTTCCTGCTCACCGCTCACCTTCTCCGGCATTGGCGTTTACCATCGCGCGCTGTTCGCCCACACCCGGGCCGGTGAAAAAGCGCCGCTGGCGCCGCTGTTGCGGCAGGCGATCGATGCCGGTCGCTGTAGCGGAGAACACCATGCCGGGCGCTGGGTCGACGTTGGCACACCGGCCCGCCTGACCGAACTGGACGAGACACTGAGACATCACCATGCAGCCTGATTCCGCAATTTACCGTGCCCGCCGCCAGCGGGTTTTGGATGAGATGGGCGAGGGCGTGATGATCATTGCCACCGCGCCGGAGGTGCCGCGCAACCGCGATACCCACTACCCTTACCGGCACGACAGCTACTTCTACTGGCTGACCGGGTTCAACGAGCCCGAGGCCGTGGTGGTGCTGGTGGGCGGCAAACAGCCGCGTCACATCCTGTTTTGCCGCGAGCGCAACGAAGAGCGGGAGATCTGGGACGGTTTCCGTTATGGCCCGGCCGCCGCGCGCGAGATCTTTGCCTTCGACGATGCCTTCACCTACGACGTGCTGGATGCGGAGCTGCCGAAGCTGCTGGAAAACCAGCCGCTGCTGGCCTACATCATCGGTCGCGATGCGGCCTGGGACACCCAGATGATGAGCTGGCTCAACACGGTGCGCAGCAAGGCGCGCAGCGGCGTGCACGCGCCCAACCGCATGGTCGACGCACGCATCTGGCTGGACGAGATGCGCCTCGTCAAGGACGGTCACGAATTGGCGCTGATGCGCCGCGCCGCCGAGATATCGACCGGCGCGCATCGCGCCGCCATGCGCGCCACCCGGCCGGGCGGCCACGAATACGAGATCGAAGCCGAGCTGCTTTCGGCCTTCCGGCGCGGCGGCGCCGAGGCGCCGGCCTATACGTCCATCGTCGCCAGCGGCGCCAACGCCTGCGTGCTGCATTACGTGTTCAACAACAAGCCGCTCAAGGACGGCGACCTGTTGCTGATCGACGCTGCGGCCGAGTTCGGCAGCTATGCGGCCGACATCACCCGCACCTTTCCGGTGAACGGCACGTTCAGCGCAGCGCAGAGGGATGCGTATGAACTCGTGCTCGCCGCGCAGGCCGCCGCCATCGCCGCGGTCCGGCCCGGCGCGACCTGGATCGCGCCGCACGAGGCAGCGGTGCGCGTGCTGACGCAGGGCATGGTCGATCTCAAGCTGCTGGCCGGCGAGGTCGACGGCCTGATCGAGGCGAATGCCTACAGCCGCTTTTACATGCACCGCACCGGCCACTGGCTGGGCATGGACGTGCACGATGCCGGCGAATACAAGCTGCATGGCGAATGGCGTCAACTGCAACCCGGCATGACGCTGACCGTCGAACCGGGCCTCTACATCCGCCCGGCGGACGACGTGCCCGAGGCTTTCTGGAACATCGGCATCCGCATCGAGGACGACGTGGCAGTGTCGGCAACTGGCTGCGAAGTGCTGACCTCGCCGCCGAAAACGGTGGCGGACATCGAAGACTGGATGCGCGGTGAATAGTGGCGTGCGCATTGTGGGCGCAGGGCCGGTCGGCGCGGTGTGCGCGCTGGCGTTGTGCCAGCAGGGCATCGCGGTACAGGTGCTGGAGGCACAGCCCGAAGCCGCGCGCGCCGATGGCCGCACGTTGGCCCTGTCGTATGGTTCGCAGCTGATCCTCGAACGCCTCGGCGTGTGGCGCAGGCTGCAGGACGTGACACCGATCACCCGCATTCACATTTCGCAGCGTGGCGCGCTGGGCGTGACGCGTCTGACCGCGGAGGAAGTGGACGTGACCGCGCTGGGCTACGTGCTGCCTTACGCCACGCTGACGGCAGCGTTGAAGCAGGCGCTGGCCGAGGCGGAGATTGCGGTTGAATACGGCGTCGCCGTCACCGGCATCGAATCGGACGCTGCCGCCGCCACGCTGCATACCGACGATGGCCGCAGACTGGCCGCGCCACTGGTGGTGGTGGCCGACGGTGGACGCGGTGACGCTGCTTCAAAAGTGCGTGCGGCGCCGGCGCCCAAACTGCAGCGCGACTACGAGCAGCTGGCGGTGGTGTGCGAAGTGCAGACCGAGCTGCCGCACGACAACCAGGCTTACGAGCGTTTCACGCCGCAAGGCCCGGCGGCGCTGCTGCCGAAAGGCGACCGTTACGCCTTGGTGTGGACCGCGAGCCATGCCGATGCCGAACGCATTGCCGCGCTCGACGACGCCGCGTTTCTGGCTGAACTGTATCGCCACTTCGGCGGGCGTCAGGGACTGTTTTTGAGCGCCAGCCCGCGCAAAACCTTTCCGCTGAAACTGGCCTACGTTGGCAGCACCGCCGCCGATCGCGTGGTGCGCATCGGCAACGCCGCGCAGACGTTGCACCCGGTGTCGGGGCAGGGTTTCAATATCGGCCTGCGCGACGCCTGGGAACTCGCCAGTCTGTGCGGCGACGCATCGCCCGATGCGCTGGGCAATGCGGCCATGCTGGCTGCCTACGCGCGCGGCCGCCGCGTCGATGTGCTGGGCGGCGTCGGCTTCACCGATTTTCTGGTACGGGTGTTTTCCAACGACATCGCGCCGGTGCGCCACGCGCGCGGGCTCGGCCTGCTGGCACTGGAGCTGTGCCCGCCGCTGAAAAACTTTGTCGCGCGGCGGATGATATTCGGGGCGCGCGGATGAACAGCGAACGCTATCAAGTGGTCATCGTCGGCGCCGGGCTGGTCGGCGCGGCAGCGGCGCTGGCACTCGGCCGCCAGGGCTTGCGTGTGGCCTTGATCGAGCGCCAGCCGCCCCAGTTGCCGGATGCCTCCTGGGACACCCGCATCTACGCCATCAGCCCCGCCAGCCAGTGTTTTCTCGAACGTCTGGGCGCCTGGCAGCGCATGGACGCCAACCGTATCCAGCCGGTGTTTCGCATGGAGGTGAAGGGCGACACCGTGGGCGCAATCCGCTTCGACGCCTATGAAGCGGGAGTGTCGCATCTGGCCACCATCGCCGAAAGCGGACGCCTGCAACACGCGCTGTGGCAAGCCCTGCAGGCCGACGGCAACGTGGCGCTGATGTGCCCGGCGACGATAGACCGCATCGAGCGGGAGGAATCGCGCACGCGGCTGATGCTGGCCGACGGCGCGCAATTGGAGGCCGAACTTTTGGTCGGTGCCGACGGCGGCGCCTCGCGCATCCGCGAATGGGCGGGGCTGGGTTCGACGCTGACGCCCTATGGCCAGAGTGGCGTAGTGGCGAATTTCGCGTGCGAGCGACCGCATCGCGGCATCGCGTTCGAGTGGTTTTTTGACCACGACATTCTGGCCTGGCTGCCGTTGGGCGGAACCAGCGGGAACCAGTTGTCGATGGTCTGGTCAACTCCGACTGCGCATGCAGATGAGCTGGTCGCGCTGGAGGCGGCGGCGCTGGCGGAAAAAGTTCAGGCAGCTGGTCACAGCCAGCTGGGCGGCTTGCGCCTGCTGACTCCGGCGGTGGCGTTTCCGCTGCGGCTGAACCGGGTGGCGGCCGTCGTCGCCCCCGGTGTGGCCTTGATCGGCGACGCTGCGCACGGCGTGCATCCGCTGGCAGGGCAGGGCGTCAATCTGGGGTTTGGCGACGCCGAAGCGCTGGTCGAGGTGCTGACCGCACACCGCAAAAGCCATTGCGGTGATGTGCGTGTGCTACAACGCTATGCCCGCGCGCGCGCCGAGCCGGTGCAGCGCATGCAGGCGCTGACCCACGGCCTGCATCACCTGTTCGCCAGCGAACACGCGGGCTGGCTACGCAACACAGGCATGACTTGGCTCAACCGGCTGCCGCCCCTGAAGGCGGCGCTGGTGCGCGAAGCGATGAGCTGAATTTTTTGATTTTTTCTGGAGTCACCATGAAATTTGCTGTCCGTTTGACCCAACTGGCGCTGACCGCCAGCCTGCTGATCGCTGCCGGTGCGCAGGCCAACGAAGCCGTCATTCGCAAGGCCCTGTCGAAACAGTTTCCCGGCGCGCAGCTGAGCTCGGTCAAGCCCACGCCCTACAGCGGGCTGTTCGAGGTGTACCTCGACGACCAGCTGGTCTACGTCGACGCCAAGGCGCAGTACGTATTCACCGGCGATGTGATCGACCTGAAAAACCGCACCAACCTGACGCAGGCGCGCCTCAACCAGCTCCAGGCGATCAAGTGGAGCGATCTGCCGCTCGCCAATGCCATCAAGGTGGTCAAAGGCAATGGCGAGCGCAAACTGGTGGTGTTCTCCGACGTCGATTGCCCGTATTGCCGCAAGTTCGAAGCCGAGCTGGACAAGGTCGACAACACCACGGTCTATACCTTCCTCTATCCGATCGAAGGCCTGCATCCCAAGGCGATCCAGACCTCCAAGCAGATCTGGTGCGCGCCTGACCGCAACAAGGCGTGGGATGCCTACATCACGCGCGGCACCGTGCCTAACAACGACGGCAAGTGCGCCAACCCGGTGGACGCCACCATCGCGATGGGCCAGAAGCTGAAAGTGTCCGGCACCCCCACGCTGTTCTTCACCAACGGCCAGCGCGTGCCGGGCATGGTGCCCGCCGCGCAGCTGGAAAAACTGTTCGCCGCCAACGCCAAATAAAGCGCCAGCTCATGAGTCTCGATTTCTGGAATGCGCGCTACGCCACCGACGAGTACATCTTCGGCACCGCGCCCAATGTTTTTCTCGCCAGCCAGACGGCGTACCTGAAAGCCGGCCAGCGCGTGCTGTCGATCGCCGATGGCGAAGGACGCAACGGCGTGTGGCTGGCCGAACAGGGGCTGGCGGTGCATGCCATCGACTTTTCGCCGGCCGCGCTCGACAAGGCCGCCAGACTGGCTGCAGCGCGCGGGGTGACACTGGAAATCGAGCGGGCCGACGTGCTCGCATGGTCGTGGCCCGAGGCGGCGTACGAGGTTGTGGTCGCCATCTTCATCCAGTTCGTGCCGCCGCCCGGGCGCGAGCAGATCATCGAAGGCATCCGCCGCACGCTCAAGCCGGGCGGCACGCTGATCCTGCAGGGCTACACGCCGAAGCAGGTCGGGTTTGCCACCGGCGGGCCGTCCAACCCCGCCAATCTGTATACCGAAGCCGATCTGCGCAACTGGTTCGGCGACTGGGATATCGTGCATCTCAACGAACACGACTCGGTCATCAACGAGGGCGAACATCATCACGGCCTGTCGGCGCTGATTGACCTGGTCGCCATCAAGCCCGCAGCCTGAGTTCACGCCAGCCACTCAAGCGGCCGGCTTTTCATCCGCGCCTGCGCGCGTCCGTGCAGCAGCTTCTATCCAGCCAAACAGACAAGCCAGCGCAACGCGCGCGACGGCCTTACTCCGGCATCGCCGCCAGCGGCAACACCAGCTCCGCCGTCAACCCGCCGCCTGGCGTGTTGCGCAGCGTCAGCTCGCCCTGGTGGGCGTGCGCGATGGCCTTGACCAGCGCGAGGCCGAGGCCGCTGCCCGGCTGGCTGCGCGCACTGTCGGCACGGGCGAAGCGTTCGGTCATCTTGGCAAAATCCGCTGTCGCGATGCCGGCGCCGTGGTCGATGACGGCGAGCCGCGCGTGGCTTGCATCCTGGTGCAGCGAGATGCCGAGCGCCACGCCGGGTGCGCTGTATTTGAAGGCGTTGTCGAGCAGGTTGACCAGCGCTTGCGCGAGCAGCGTGCGGGAGCCGGGCGTGGCGACGCCATCGGCGAGGTCGAGCGTGAAGGCGCGCCCGCTGTCGTTGGCCTCGTCGGCGTAAAGGTCGGCCATGTCACGCGCCAGCGTAGCGAGGTCGACGGGTTCGCGCGCAATGGTTTCGCCGCCGGCTTCGAGCCGGGCGATGGAGAGCAGGGCGTCGAAGGTGCGCATCAGTTCGTCGGCGTCGGTCAGGGTGTCTGCCAGGGCGCGCTGGTAGGTCGCGGCGTCGCGCGGCTGGTGCAGCACGACCTCAATGCGGGTTTTCAGACGTGCAAGCGGACGGCGCAAGTCGTGCGCCACGTTGTCCGACACTTCCCGCATGCCTGCCACGGCACGCTCGATGCGTTCGAGCATGGCGTTCAGATGCGTGGCGAGAAGGTCGAACTCGTTGCCGCGACCGTCGCCCTGCATGCGTTGCGTCAAGTCGCCCGCCGCAATTTTGCCGGCAGTCTGATTCACCCGTTCGATGCGGTGCAGCCATTGCCAGCCGAGCGCCAGGCCCAGCGTCAACGACAGGCTCGCCGCCAGCAGCAGCACCACGCCGGCGGCGATTAGCGCGACTTCGCGCAGGTCTTCCGCAGCGCCGGGCTCCTGCGCGATGAGCAGCCGCCCACCACTGGCAAGCGTGGTGCCGACGGCGGGCAGCGGCGTCGCTTCATGGTCGTCGTGCGGGGGCGT
This sequence comes from Hydrogenophilales bacterium 16-61-112, assembly GCA_002257045.1. GTDB lineage: Bacteria > Pseudomonadota > Gammaproteobacteria > Burkholderiales > Thiobacillaceae > Thiobacillus. Next base: position 14,306 of record NCHD01000013.1, read on the forward strand.
TCGGGCGGGATGCGTGTCGTCGTCATGTTCGATGAGGATGAGTTCGCCCTTTCGCTGCGTGCCGTCGCTCGGCAGCCACTGTGGCCAGGCGAGCACGTCGCCCGCCTGCCGCGTGTCGGTTGCATCGAGCAACAGATAATGCCGCGCGCCGCGCGCCGGGCCGGGGGTTTCGGCCAGCGCGGCGACGCGCGTCGCCAGCATCGGCGCGGGCAGGCTTTTCAGCGCGGCCAGCTCGGTGGCGAGACTGGTCGAAATTTGCTGGTTGACGTAGCGGTTGACCACCCAGAACAGCGCCGCCAGTGCCACGGCCAGCAGCAGCACCTGTAACAGCGCGTAGCGCAGCGCCAGCCGCAGGGCGGAGGTGCGCAGCAGATGAAGGAGGCGCGAGGTGAAGCGCTTCACGCTTCGTCGCCCAGCCGGTAGCCGATGCCGCGCAGGGTGTGCAGCAGCGGGGTGTCGAAATCGCGGTCGATCTTGGCGCGCAGGCGGCTGATCTGGCTATCCACCACATTGGTCTGCGGGTCGAAGTGCAAATCCCACACCTGCTCCAGCAGCATCGTCCGCGTCACGATGCGCCCGGCGCGCCGCATCAGGTATTCGAGCAGGCGCAGTTCGCGCGGCTGCAGCCGGATCAATTGCCCGGCGCGGCTGACGCGGCGTCGTTCGAGATCGAGTTCGAGGTCGGCGACCTTGAGCACGCCCGGTGTGTCCGGCACGGCGGGCGCCGCGCGCCGCGCCAGGGCGTCGATGCGCGCGAGCAGTTCGGCAAACGCATACGGCTTGACCAGATAGTCGTCGCCGCCCGCGCGCAGCCCCTCGACCCGCTGATCGACCTGGCCGAGCGCAGACAGCACCAGCACCGGCGTTGTGCGGCCATCGGCGCGCAGCATGCGGATCAGCGACAGGCCGTCGCGGCGTGGCAGCATGCGGTCGACGATCAGCGCGTCATAGGGATTTTGCAGCGCGAGTTGCAGTCCGGTTTCACCGTCGTGCGCGCAATCGACCACATGGCCGGATTCGGTCAGCCCGCGCCGCAGATAGGTCGCCGCTTCGATGTCGTCTTCGATCACCAGGAGTTTCATGCCGCAAGTTTAGCCGTCTGCTCCGGCAAATATTCATTACCATTCGACGAATGACTGCAGCCAAAACCGCATGGACATCGCCTTACTGATCGCCCGCTTCGGCTATGCGGCGGTGTTTGCCGGTACCTTGCTCGAAGGCGAGACGGTGCTGTTGCTGGCAGGCTACGCGGCGCATCGCGGCTATCTTGATTTCGCGCCCGTCATCGGCGTCGCCTGGCTCGGCGCCACCCTCGGAGACCAGCTTTTTTTCTGGATCGGCCGCCGTCACGCGCGCCGCCTGCTCGCCGCGCGGCCGGCGCTCAATGCGAAAACGGCGCGCGTGACGGCGTGGATCGAGCGTCACCCGGACCTTGCGATAGTCGCCATGCGCTTCCTGTGGGGCCTGCGCACGGCCTTGCCGCTGGCGCTGGGAATGAGCACGGTGTCGTGGCGGCGGTTTTTCTGGCTGAATCTGCTGTCGGCTGCGCTGTGGGCGGCGCTGGTTGCCGGCGCGGGCTGGAGTTTCGGCGCGTTGATCGCGCAGCACGCGCCCACCTGGCACCGTTACGAACACTGGGGCATGGCGGCGGTCGTCGTGCTCGCGCTGGCGGCACGCGGCTGGCAGCGCTGGCGCGCGCGCGCCCCTTCCGAGGAATCCTCATCATGAAAACGCTGCTGCCTTTTTCGCACCCCGAACTGCACCCACTGGCACGGTTGCGTGCCTGGCACCGGATTCTGGTCTCCGGCATGCTGGGTCTGCTGGTTGCCACGCTGCTGCAGCTGGCGTTGTGGGAAGCCCGCGTGCTGGCGGGCTGGCTTACCGGTGCGCTCACCTATCTGCTGATTGTCTGGTGGGGCATGGGGCGGCTCGATGCTGCGCATACCCGCCTGCTCGCATCCAGTCTGGACCCCGGCACGGCGGCGCTGTATGCGCTCGTCGTCGCCACTTCGTGGATCAGCCTCGGCGGCGTGCTGCTCGTTACGCACGCCGCGCGGACGCTCGAAGGCATCGCTCGCTGGTCGCATATCGGCCTCGCGCTCGCCACGCTGGCTGTCACCTGGCTGCTGCTGCAAACCGTGTTTGCCCTGCGCTATGCGCGCCGCTACTACCGCGAAGAGGCGGGCGGGCTGGTGTTTCCCGGCACCGCCCAGCCCAGCTATCTGGATTTCGCCTATTTCTCGGCCGTCATCGGCATGACCTCGCAGGTGGCCGATGTCGGTATTTCCAAACCGCACATGCGCCGCCTGGTGCTGGTTCACGGCCTGATTTCGTTTGCCTTCAATCTGATGGTGCTGGCGCTGATACTCAACCTCGTCGCCAGCGCCCTCGGCTGATGCGTCTCTCTGTTCGACTGAATGAAAACCGCCATGCCTGATTTACTTGCCCTGCCCGATTTTTTGACGCTGACCGAACCCTGGATGGTGCGCATCGCCCTCCTGCTCGTCGCCACCCTGTTCGTGGCAGGCGTGGTCGGCCTGGCGAGCCGCCTGCTTGGGCGACTGGCCAGACACACGCCCACCCATTGGGACGACGCCCTGCAAAAAAGCTCGCGCCGCCCCGCCCAGGCGATGGTGTGGCTGGTCGGCCTGGCGCTGGTGAGCGACACGCTGAACCGCAAGTTCCCCGATCCGCTGTTCGAGCGCATCGATGCCGTGCGCAATGTCAGTCTGGTGCTGTGCCTGGCGTGGTTTCTGGTCGGTTTCGTCAAGCGCGTCAGTGAAGGCTATGTCCTCGACCGGCAGCAACGCGGCGAAGACTTCGACCGCACCACGCTCGACGCCTTGAGCAAATTCCTGCGGCTGGTGGTGGTGATCGTGGCGATCCTGGTCGTGCTGCAAACCCTCGGTGTGAGCATCGGCGGCGTGCTCACCCTCGGCGGCATCGGCGGCATCGCCATCGGCTTTGCCGCCAAGGACCTGCTTGCCAACTTTTTCGGCGGCCTCACCATTTATCTGGACCGGCCGTTCGCTGTCGGCGACTGGATACGCTCGCCCGAGCAGTCGATCGAAGGCACCGTCGAACATATTTCCTGGCGGCAAACGCGCATCCGCGGCTTCAACAAAAACCCGATCTACGTGCCGAACGCGCTGTTCACCTCGCTGATCGTGGAAAACCCCTCGCGAATGTCGCACCGCCGCATCAAGGAAACCCTCGGCCTGCGTTATGCCGATTTCGACAAGGTTGCGGCCGTGGTCGCCGGCATCCGCAGCATGCTCGAATCCCACCCCGCCATCGACAGCAGCCAGACACTGATCGTCAACTTCAATACCTATGGCGCGTCCTCGCTCGACATTCTGGTTTACACCTTCACCCACACCACCGCCTGGGTTGATTACCAGGCAGTCAAACAGGACGTATTGCTGAAAATGGGCGAAGTTGTCGCAGCCCACGGCGCGCAACTCGCGTTCCCCACGCAGACGCTGCATGTCGAGTTGCCGGACGCGTTCGACATCACGCACTGATCTCATCGCTGCAAGCTCACCAAACCGCAATCTTCGCGCCAGTCTCGGGCGAGATTCACTGCGTAGTCTTCACATCACGGCATCTCCGCCGCTTTGATGAAAGAGAACACGCCATGAACCACGCTGCAAAAATCCTCACTGCTATCACCCTCGTCGCCGCACTCGGAACCGGCACCGCCTTCGCCACCGGCGCGCTCAAGCTGCCGGACGAAGTCAAATCGTCCAGCATCAAGGTGCCGGAAAATACCGAAACCCAGGCCGGGTTCGCTAAACTTTCAAAAGTCACGCAGCAACAGGCCGAAGCCGCCGCGCTGGCCGTGCAGCCCGGCACGATCGTCAAGGCCAGGCTCGACGACGAAGACGGCTACCTGGTGTGGCAAGTCGACGTCCAGCACGCCAAGGGCACGACCGAGATCGCGGTCGATGCCGGCAACGCCAAAGTGCTGGCGGCCGAAGCCGATGAAGACGACGACAACGAAGGCCATGAAGGCCACGACAAGGACCGCACCGATCGCGGTTAACCCCCAGCCGGCCGCAAGGCCGGTTTTCATGATGCACCACAGAAGGAGTCCGACATGACCCGCCCCTCCACTCGCTATCCCATGGCGCTGATCGCCCTGCACTGGCTGACCGCCGCTGCCGTGCTGCTGGCTTTTGTTACTGGCGGCAACCCGGCCGAGGCCCGCGGTGCGCTTGAACAGCTGGCAGCGCAGGCGCACGTCACCAGCGGGATGCTGGTGTTCGCGCTGGTCGCGTTGCGCCTGCCGTTGCGGGCCTTGCTCGGCACGCCCGCCGCCGAACCCGGCCCGCGCTGGCAGCATCTGGCGGCCAAGGCAGCGCATGTCGGCTTGTATGCCTTGATGCTCATCGTACCGCTGGCCGGCTGGTCGGCACTGGCCGGCGAGACCGCCGCGTTTTCACTGCTGGGGTTCGCCCTGCCGCTGCCGAACGCACATGCCACCTGGGTCCAGCTACTGGGCGAAACCCACGAAACGCTTGGCAATGTCTTCATCTGGCTGGCGGGCCTGCACGCTGTCGCCGCCATCGTGCACCACTTTTTGCTGCGCGACGCCACGCTGGTGCGGATGCTGCCGCTCAAAATGCTGCAACGCTGAACCCGGCCCGCCTTGTGCGGGCTTTTTCATGCCCGTTCATCGGGCTGTTCAATGACAGGGAGCCGCACCATGCATTCGTTGCAAGCGCATTCCACCGAAGCCCTGCTCAACAAAGTGCCGGAAATCACGCTCACCTTCTGGGTCATCAAGGTGCTCGCCACCACCGTCGGCGAAACCGCTGCTGACTTTCTCAACTTCAATCTCGGCATCGGGCTCACCAACACCTCGTGGTTGATGGCCGCGCTGTTTGCCGTTGCGCTCGTCGCGCAGATGCGTACGCGGCAGTTAAGCCAATCGCTGTACTGGCTGGTCGTGGTGCTGGTGAGCGTGGTCGGCACGCTGGTCACCGACAACCTGGTAGATAACTTCGGCGTGTCGTTGACGCTGCTGACGCCCGTGTTCGCCGTTGCGTTGCTGGCGACGTTCGGCATCTGGTTCGCACGCGAAAAGACATTGTCGATGCATCACATTGATACGACTTCGCGCGAAGGCTGGTACTGGCTGGCGATATTGCTCACCTTCGCGCTCGGCACCGCAGCGGGCGATCTGGTGGCAGAAACGATGCAGCTGGGGTATCTCAATTCGACGCTGCTGTTCGCCGCCGCGATTGGACTGGTGGCGATTGCGCGCTACGGTTTCAAACTCGGTGCGGTGGCGGCGTTCTGGGTTGCCTACATCCTCACCCGCCCGCTCGGCGCATCGTTCGGCGATCTGCTGTCGCAACCGGTCAGCCATGGCGGACTGGGCTGGGGCACGGTCGGCACCAGCGCGGTGTTCCTCGGTGCGATTCTGGCGCTGGTGGTTTTTCTCGGGATGCGTGGGAGAGTGCGGCCGGCGTGACGCGCAAGGCGCACGAATGGCAAAACCGGGTTGGTGCCAGGGGTGGGTTTGTTCGGGATTGAAACGGAAGAGGCTGCGGGTGGCCGGAATCGACCCAAAGCGGAAGGTGGCCGGCTTGAAAAGCAGACGTTCAACGTTTGAATTCACCAGCCTGCGCGGCTTTTCGCGCAGGTCAGGTGGAATGACAGGGTTGGGCCTCGGCTGTAGCGGCGATAGCCCTTCATTCTGGAGCGCTAACTTGAAAGACAACGACCTCCCCATCCTTCCTTCCCGCTGCAAGCCGCTGACCTGTCAAATCGAAGGCGATAGCCGTTACTTCACCGCCAGTGCGCCCTTCGCCAATCATTTGGTGCGCATCGATGTCCCAGACCCGAATCAGTCCATCATACGAGGCACTAGCGATCAAGCGTCCGTCATCACTTAAGGTGGCTCGCAGCGGTTGAGATGCGCCGCTCTTGTCTCGACTGCGATGGCGCGGCAGACGGGCGATGATCTCGGCCTTGTCGAAATCCCACACGGCTAGACGGTGCGGGCGAGTATCTGCAACGACGCCACGGTTTGCACGGCCAGGGAAAGGTGCGAGCAATTGCCCGTCGCCAACTGGCTTTGCTGAACTCAGTCGGTAGGTTACATACTGAGTTGGACCATCGCCGCTGGCGTTTGGGAAAGCAACCCGCAAGTAGCGGCCATCCGCGGATAAAGCCAACTCTTCAGCCCAATCACCGTCACCCAGCTTCAAGCCCAGCTTGTAGGTCTTCGATTCGCCGCGAGGTCCAAGCCGCCAAACCTGAACGTTGCCGTTCAGATACAGCGCCGCCAGCCTTCCGTTGCGTGCAGAAAAAGCGATTGCGGTCCCGTTGGTTTTCACATCCTTCAGCCGTCGCCCATTCGATGCATAGCGCTCGAAATGCCCTTCTGCGACCCGGAAGACCTCTCCCGTATCCATGTCGGATATGGCTGTGGAGTTGTCCTGCCTTTCGGTATCTCTGAGTTTGTAGAACGGTTTGCCCGTCAGTAAATTCTGAAGAGTCTCAGACAGCGCGCCCCAGCCTTCTTTCAAACGGAAGGTGGTATCGCCGACGTATTGTTTGAACTTAAAGTGGACTGGACTTTTCGCTTGCATATCCCATACCGCCACACCGCTTCTGAGGTCGGATTGCGCATGGTAGAGCGCATAAAGACTCCCTTCCTGAGCAAAATAGAGTTCGCTGGGAGGGTTGATCTGGTTATATTCTCCGTTGGGGTTGCTAGAGTCTGTGGTCATTTCTTTCGTAGGCACGAGCTTCGCGATAACCGCCAGTTCAACGGGCTTTTCAGGAACCTTAAAATCCTGCTGCAAGCGCGAGGCTCCCGTGGGGGCGCAATGGGTGGCATCTTCCTTGACACTCAAAGGAGGCGATTGCCAAAACGATGCGGGAACCGGGATGCGATATAGAGCACCTCCGGTAACGGCTTCCGCATCGCGGCCAAAAATAAAGTGCTCGTTGCCGTTGCGTCTGGTATCCGCAATCATGAGCGCGAACACAGTACGGCCGTCTGGATGCGGTACTAAAGCAATGGCCTTCGCAGGAAGCGCAAGGGCATAACCTTTCTTGTCGCTGTTCATCCCGAAAAAAGTGATCTTTTCGTCCTCCGTTGCGGCAACCCAGCGGCCCAGGGGGTCGGCGGCTACGGTATCGGCGTAGCCGCCAGACGGCAGTTGATGTGGCGAATCACATTGGTCAAGGCGCTCGACCATTAAACCGGTGTTATCTGATACCCAATCCCCTGTGTATGCCAGAAGCCAACCTTTGCCGCCCAAGGCATGCCCTGCGCGCATTGCATTGTCGCCATTAGGTGGGGCTACTGTCCTCGTCGATATTTCGATCCCTTCCTTTATGTCCCATATCGTGGTGCCGCGCCCGACGTCATAGAAGCGGCTGTACCACTCATTGACAATCAAGGTCTGTCCATCGCCGGAAAAGCCAATCGAAACCGGTATGCCACTACCCGTTGATATGTCGCCGTTGGACATTGAATCAAAAACGCGCAGACGCTTTCCGGTAGCAACTTCCCATAGTTGAGTTGTTGCGTCATCTCCGCCGCTGGCAAGAAGCTGTCCGTCCGAAGAGAAGGAGAGCGCGGAAATTCCTCCCGAGTGCCCGAAAAATTCCCGCAATGGCTTCTTCTCCTTAAGGGACCGAACAACCACTCGAGAATCAAAGTAGCCGATTGCGATGATATTGCCATCTGGGCTGAGCGATACTGCGCTCGGCTTCTTGTCGGCCGACGGAATAACCTCAAGTGGTTTGATTTGGGATGGGTTCCAAATAACAACGTCACCATTGGCACTGATATGCGCGACTAGGCGCCCATCAGCAGAAACGGCGAGCGCCCCTGGCAGTGGCGCTGCTTTGTTGAACGGCAGAGCCATGACGCGGTCAGCCGCCGATTCCTTTCCATTCGTGTCAGCACCCCAGGTTATCTGGGAAATGAACAGAGACAGAACGATCAGCAGGGTAGCAAGGCGACATTTCATAGCGAGGCCCAACGTAAAGCTAACGGGCGCCCGCAAGCAAGCGAAAGTTGCTGTAGGGCGTCCCAGTTGAGCGCCATGTTGGGCACAAGGAAATCAAACTAAGGTGTGAGGTAACTGGCCTACTCATCACCATTACCCCGCCCAAGATACTTCGTATAGTGTGCCAACCGGTATCGTCTACCGATAAGTACGATGCCAATGGCCAAACACGCCAACCCCCAAGCCAGAGAACCATAACCTCTCGGCAATTTCTGAATATCCCCTTCAAACAACACCCTTTGTGGATCGTCCGGAAGGTAGAGCACTGTTACCTGGCCATCTCGCTCCAAAGCGTCCAAGGCCCGACGAGGAACATATGTGTTCGTGAAATATGAGCTTGAGACTACCTCGCTCCCAGATTCGGTCCTGAACCGAAGTGGAAACTGGTAGCGCGCCTCGCCTAGATAGTTGGTCACATCGCCTGGTTTTTGCGATTTCGAGGCCGGAGTCGCAATTGCAGATTTTGGGCTTGATGAGAATGAATAGTAAGGCGCGAAGTCTGAAAACCAACCGAGAACGCCAGCAAGACCACCAAGAAAGAAAAGAATGATGACGAGCCATGCTTTAAACATCGTATTCCCCATGAATTATTAATGTATTTCGTTTGCGACTTCTGGAAACTATGAGTGCGCCTTGGTCGTGCCCAACAGTTATTCACCAGACCGGTCGGTCTGTATTATTAAAATCCGCTGAACATGCTGATGCCATAACTACCTTATTCATGGTCGGTTCGTCGAGGCTGCTGTCCGTATATGGAATGATAATCCGGACGGAATGTCTGCTGTTGGAGAAGTGTTGAAATGACCGCTATTGACCGGCAGACGCCCTACGTGCGTGTGACCTTATTCAGCCGGTTGCAGATCGAAAGTCGAATATCGAGACCGTAACCTGCCGACTTGTTGCAAGCCATCAAAGACTCGGATCTACCCGGGCCGTAAAACTTATCAAGGCCAGGCTCCGGTTTTTAGAGCATTTCTCGTTGGCTCCTTGCTTGATTAGAAGGCCTCATTGACCGGCAGTCCGGGTAGATCGCGCGCAGCATCTGCGAGGACCGGATGCGAACTTGCTCGCCACTTTTCGGTCATTGACCACTCTGGATACACGAGGAAGCACCATGAGTCGTTCGGAAAAATGGCCTGTTGTGCCTTTCGTGCTGGGCGCGGTGGTGGCCGCCGCGACGTTTGCGCTGGGGTCGTTCACCCATGCCTGGATGTCGCCACCCGCTGCCAGCCTGGCGGTGCCGGTCTTTGCGGCCAGGGCGCCGGCACCGCTTCCGGCGGGGCTACCGGACTTTACCCGGCTGGTGCAGCAAAACGCCGATGCCGTGGTGAACCTCAGCGTCAAGCGGACGATGAATCACGGCGCGGCGCTGGCCGGCGTGCCGGATATTCTGCAGCGCTATTTTCGCCTGCCGCCCGACGCCGATTTCGAGCAGACCGGCGTCGGCTCCGGCTTCGTGATCGAGGCCGACGGCTACATCCTGACCAACGCGCACGTCGTCGACGGCGCGAACGAGACCAGCGTCAAGTTCAGCGACAAGCGCGAACTGCCGGGCAGGGTGATGGGGGTCGATCCGCTGTCCGACATTGCGCTGGTCAAGGTGGATGCAAAGCAGCTGGCCACGGTGCAGGTCGGCCGCGTGGAAACGCTGCGGGTCGGTCAGTGGGTACTGGCGATCGGGTCACCGTTCGGCTTTGAGCAATCGGCTTCGCAGGGCATCGTCAGCGCGCTGGGCCGCAGCCTGCCGGGCGACGCTTATGTGCCTTTCGTGCAGAGCGACGTGCCGATCAACCCCGGCAATTCTGGCGGGCCTCTGATCGATCTGGCCGGGCGCGTGGTCGGCGTCAATTCGCAAATCTACAGCCGCGACGGCGGCTATCAGGGCGTGTCGTTCGCCATTCCCATCGACGTCGCCATGCAGGTGGCGGCGCAGCTCAAGGCCAACGGCCGCGTCGAGCGGGGCTGGCTCGGCATCGGCATCCAGCCGCTGACCGCCGAGCTGGCGGCGTCGTTCAAGCTTGACCAGCCGGTGGGCGTGCTGGTCGCGTCGGTCGCGCCTAAAAGCCCCGCCGCGAAGGCCGGCCTGCGTCCCGGCGACGTGATTTTGCGCTACGACGGCAAGCCCATCGTCGAAGCCGGCGACCTGCCGCCGCGGGTTGCGGCGACGCTGCCGGGGCACGAGGCTGCGCTCGAGCTGTGGCGCGAAGGGCGCAAGCTGGACATGAACGTGACGCTGGCCGCGTTGCCGCAGCAAGCGGCCGCGCAGTGAGGCCGGCCTGCCCGGATGGGGGCGGCAGGCGGAAGGTGAAGCTGTCTGGGGCCGGGGCGACGGGATCGCCCCGTGGCAGGCTTACTTGCCGAGGCCTTCGAGCAGGCTCGACAGGTCGTCGGCGTGCTCTTCTTCCATCGCCAGGATGTCTTCCAGCATGCGCCGGGTGGTGACGTCCTTGTCGCCGATGTAGCGGATCATTTCGCCGTAGCTGTCGATGGCGATGCGCTCGGCGACGAGGTCTTCGCGGATCATGTCGGTCAGCGAATCGCCCTCGATGTACTCGGCGTGGCTGCGCATCGCCAGGCCTTCGGGGTTGAAATCGGGCTCGCCCTTGAGCTGTACGATGCGGGTGGCGATAAGGTCGGCGTGACCCTGCTCTTCGGTGGCGTGCTGCAGGAACTCCTGCGCGACCGAATCGGCGTTGATGCCGCTGGCCATGAAGTAATGCCGCTTGTAGCGCAGGATGCAAACCAGTTCGGTGGCCAGCGCTTCGTTCAGCAACTTGATCACGGTGGTGCGATCGGCCTGATAGCCCTGGGTGACGGCGCCGTCCTCGATGTGCTTGCGGGCGCGGGCGCGCAGGGTCTTGATGTCGGTGAGAAAGGGTTGGGCGGAGGGTGCGGTTTTGGCTTTGGCCATGTGTGACTCCTTTGGGTTGCGGGTTTATCCGAGGGCAGTATCCAGCATCATCATGACAGCAAAGCCGCCGATGAGGCCGAGTGTTGCAGCTTGCTCGTGTCCCTTGCGGTTGGTTTCCGGAATGATTTCGTGCGACACCACCCAGATCATCGCGCCGGCGGCAAAGCCGAGGCCAGCCGGATAAAGCGGGGCGAAGCCGGCAGTGAGTGCGACACCGACGATGGCGCCGAGTGGTTCGGCCAGCCCGGTCAGCGCCGCCGCGCCAGCGGCCTGCCATGGCGTGTAGGCCACGGTGCGCAGCGCGACCGCGACCACCAGGCCTTCGGGGATGTCCTGAATCGCGATGGCCGCCGCCAGCGGAATGCCGACCGACAGGTCGCCGCCGGCAAAGCCGACGCCGATGGCCATGCCTTCGGGAAAATTATGCAGGGCGATGGCAAACACCATCAGCCACACGCGGCGCAGCGCGATCCAGTCGGGGCCATGGCGGCCGGACTGCACATGCTCGTGCGGCAGGGCCTTGTCGGCCAGCAGCAAAAACAGCGCGCCCGCCACGAAGCCCGCCACCACGACGAGCGCGCCGGCGGGCTTGTTGCCGAACAGCTCGGTGCCGGCGGCGACGCCCGGCAAGATCAGTGAAAAGCACGCGGCGGCGACCATGACGCCGGCGCCGAAGCCGAGCATCACGTCTTCCCAGCGGGCGGAAATCCGCCGCAGGAACAGCGCGGGCAACGCGCCCAGCGCGGTCGCCAGCGCCGCCACGCCCGACCCCGCGAGCGCCTGCCCCATTGGCGTGGCGAGCGAGGTACCGCCCTGCACCCAGGCCACCCACAGCAGCGCCGCCAGCAGCGCGGCGAACACGCCGCCGCTGCTCCACTTCATTGTTGCGGCGTGGCGCGGGTCGGTCAGGTAGCCTTGCAGGGTGCGGACGGCAGTGTTCATGTCTGAAGTGTAAATTCCCAGCCTGCGAATTCAAGCGTTCGGCGTGCGAGCGGCCATGCAAGACAGGACGCGCGTTGGCTGCGTGTTGCCGCATGCGCGTCGCAGATGAGCAGCGGGGCCATCAACCGATCCCCAAAATCTCGTCGTCATCCAGCGCGGCAACGCCGCCGAGGCCGAGTCCGACCCGGCTCAACACATGCATCAACGCGTGGCGCACCGGATGGGCCGGGGCGGGGTAGACCGGCGCGCTGGCATGCTGGTCGTGGCGGTATTCGTCGTAGGTGCTGATCATGCTCATGGCAATCATGGTGTTCTCCCGGGTTTGATTGAGTGCGCCTGAGATCAGGCTGTTTTCCCTTGCCTCGTTTGCGTTCGGCCTTCGCCGCTTGCGCAGGGCAGTGACTGTATTTAAAGCCATCAATGAGAATTTGTCTCATGAATAATTTTGAATGAATTGATTGATAAAATAGAACATCAATGCGTGCCGTCGCACGGCGGCGCTGGCGTCTTCCCCGGGCCATTCCGCCTTGTTTCAGGTGCGGGCAGAGGCCTTGAAAATGAAAACGGCGCTTCGGATATCCCGAAGCGCCGCCTTTTTTGCCCGGACTTGCGTCAGGGCCGACTCCCGCTCATACCGCGTGCCATGGCCTCAGCGTGCTGAAAGCCCGGGGCACGCCCCCGCGGGACCGGTTGCTCGATCAGCCGAGATCAAAGCGATCCAGGTTCATCACCTTGGTCCAGGCCGCGACAAAGTCCTTGACGAATTTCGCCTGCATGTCGGACGTTGCATAGGCTTCGGCCAGCGCCCGCAGCTGCGAGTTCGAACCAAAGACCAGATCGACGCGGGTACCGGTCCATTTCTTGGCGCCGGTCTTGCGGTCAGTTCCTTCGAACACGTCCTCATCCTTCGACACCGGCTTCCAGCTTGTACCCATGTCGAGCAGGTTGATGAAGAAGTCGTTGGTGAGCGCACCCGGCCGCTGGGTGAAGACACCGTGCTGCGACTGTCCGACGTTGGCATTCAGGGCGCGCATGCCGCCCACCAGCACCGTCATCTCGGGCGCGGAGAGCGTCAGCAACTGTGCGCGGTCAAGCAGCAGTTCCTCGGCCGAGACGGTGTATTGAGCCTTCTGGTAGTTGCTGAAGCCATCCGCGATCGGCTCGAGTACCGCGAAGGATTCCACGTCGGTCTGAGCCTGCGAGGTGTCCATGCGGCCCGGTGTGAAGGGAACCGTGACGGCATGGCCCGCATTCTTCGCCGCCTGCTCGACGCCGGCGCAGCCCGCCAGCACGATCAGGTCGGCCATCGAGACCTGCTTGCCGCCGCTGCTGAACTCGCGCTGGATGCCTTCGAGCTTTCCAAGCACTTTTGCCAGCTGCTCAGGTTGGTTGGCTTCCCAGTCCTTCTGCGGCGCGAGGCGAATTCGCGCGCCGTTGGCGCCGCCGCGCTTGTCGGAGTTGCGGAACGTCGACGCCGAGGCCCAGGCGGTCGAGACCAGCTCCGGGACAGTCAGCCCGGACGCCAAAATCTTGCCCTTGAGGGCCACGGCGTCCTGGTCGTCGATCAAGGCATGATCGACGGCGGGAATGGGGTCTTGCCAGATCAGCTCTTCGGCAGGCACTTCGGAGCCTAGATAGCGCGAACGCGGGCCCATGTCGCGGTGGGTCAGCTTGAACCAGGCGCGGGCGAAGGCGTCGGCAAATTCGGCCGGGTTCTGGTGGAAGCGTCGCGCAATCGGCTCGTAGATCGGGTCCATGCGCATCGCCATGTCCGCCGCGGTCATGATGATGGGCACTTTCTTCGACGCATCGTGCGCGGCCGGGGCCATGTTGCTGTCGGTTGCCTGTTTCGGCGTCCACTGATGCGCGCCCGCCGGGCTCTTGCTCAGCTCCCATTCGTTGCCGAACAGCATGTCGAGATAGCTCATGTCCCACTTCGTCGGGGTCGGCGTCCAGGAGCCTTCGAGGCCGCTACTGATCGTGTCGGTGCCTACGCCGATGCCGTGCGCGCATTTCCAGCCCAGACCCTGCTGTTCGGTTGGCGCACCTTCGGGCTCAGCGCCCACGAGCTTGGCATCCCCAGCACCGTGGCATTTACCAAAGGTGTGACCGCCACAAGTCAAGGCGACGGTTTCTTCGTCGTTCATCGCCATGCGCGCAAAGGTCTCGCGCACGTCGCGGCCCGACGCGACCGGGTCGGGATTACCGTCCGGGCCTTCGGGATTCACGTAAATCAAGCCCATCTGCACGGCTGCGAGCGGGTTCTCCAGATTGCGCGAGTGTATGTCGCCGTCGGCCGAATCATCGGACGGCAGCACCGCACCCGCTTTGTCGACGGCGCCGGGGCCGTGCGCATAGCGCATGTCGTCGCCGAGCCATTTGGCTTCCGAACCCCAGTACACATCGAGTTCGGGCGCCCAGATGTCCTCGCGCCCGCCGGCGAAACCAAAGGTCTTGAATCCCATCGATTCCAGTGCGACGTTTCCGGTGAGCACGATGAGGTCGGCCCAGGAGATTTTCTTGCCGTACTTCTGCTTGATCGGCCACAGCAGCCTGCGCGCCTTGTCGAGGTTGACGTTGTCGGGCCAGCTGTTGAGGGGGGCGAAACGCTGGTTGCCGTGCCCGGCGCCGCCACGCCCGTCCCCGGTGCGGTAGGTGCCGGCGCTATGCCACGCCATGCGAATGAAAAAAGGGCCGTAGGAGGCTCTTGAATTCCTCGGCATAGTTGAAGTCGTCCCCCATCGGGCTGGACTCGGGGGAGTGCTGGTGCAGGATTTCCAGCCGCAGCTGATTCGGCCACCAGTCTCGGTTCGACGTGCCGCTCCCGGCTTTGTGATGAAACGGACATTTGCTATCAGACATGGCTTTCTCCTATTGATGTTCGGCTCCACAGCGGAGTGCTTGCATTTAAAAATATTTACAGCAATTTGTCTCATGAATTGTATAGAATTGATTGATTGATATCGTCAATTTCAATTCATGACCCTGCAAGAACTCAAATACCTGGTTGCGCTCGCCGACCACGGGCACTTCGGACGTGCCGCCGAATCCTGTTTCATCACCCAGTCCACATTGTCCACCCAGATCAAGAAGCTGGAAGACTTTCTTGGCATCACCTTGTTCGACCGCAGCCTCAAGCGCGTGACGCCAACACCAACCGGTCGCGAGATCCTCATCGCCGCACGCAATATCGTCGAAGAATCCGAGCGCATCCGCGAACTGGCCAAACACGCGCAGGACCCGATGACGCGCACGATTCACCTCGGCGTGATTCCCACCCTGGGGCCGTATTACCTGCCACATGCGCTGACTCTGGCGCATAAGAAGCATCCAGGTTTGCGCCTGTTGCTGCGCGAGGAAATGACGCCGCAGATCCTGGAGCATCTTAACGACGGCAAGCTGGATGCGGGCTTGCTGGCGCTGCCGGTGACCGACGACAGCCTGCGCGTCGAACCGTTGTTTTACGAGCCGTTTTTTGCCGCTCTGCCAGCCGGGCATGCGCTCGCCAAACACGCGGAGCTCAAGGTGTCGGACATCATGTCGGAAAAGTTGCTGCTGCTCGATGAAGGTCATTGCCTGCGCGATCAGGCGCTGGACGTGTGCGGAACCGGATCGCGCGGCCGCGAGGAAGTGCGCGCCACCAGCCTGGAAACCCTGCGCCAGATGGTCGGCATGGGTTTGGGGCTGACCTTGCTGCCGGCGCTGTCCGTGGATGCCGGGCCACGCACCACTAAAAAGTCGGTGGAAATCCGTCCCTTTAAAGCACCGCCGCCGGGGCGCACCATCGGCCTCGCGTGGCGCAAGCGCGCACCATTCCCCGAAACCTTCGAGCGTCTCGCCGCCACGCTCAAGGCCAACCTGCCGCCCGAAGTGGAGCCCGTCTGACATGTCCGATCTGAACGACCCGCGCGTATTTTTCGCCGCCGAACGCACGCTGATGGCGTGGAACCGAACCGGCCTCACCCTGATGGCGTTTGGCTTCGTGCTCGAGCGCTTCGGCCTGTTTCTGCACATGCTGCGACAGGACGCCAGCGGCGCAGGACGCGATCTGTCGTTCTGGATCGGCATTGCCTTCATCGTGCTGGCGCTGGGGGTGATGAGTTTTTCCATCGTGCAGTTTCGCCGCGTGCTCGCCACGCTGAAGCCGATCGAGATTCCCGCGCGTTATTGCACCTGGGCGGGGATGGCGATGAACCTGTCGGTGGTGCTGCTGGGGTTTGCGCTGCTGGCCTACCTGTTTTCCGAGCTGTAAGCGCCGCTCAGGTTTCCTTGTCGAGGCGCAGCCTTAGCACGGTGCCGGGCAGTGCGTCCAGCCGCGGTACCTGCAGCAAATGCCCCGCAAGCTCCAGTGTCGTCGTGTCGCCCGCGTGCGCCACGACCCGCACGCGATGCGCCGGCAGCACGCCGAGGCGCGCCAGACCTTCTGCCGCCGCGCCTTGCCAACTCACCCGGCCGCCCTCGAGACAGACCAGATGATCGGCCAGCCGTGCGACTTCGTCGGCCGAGTGGCTCACATACAGAATCGGGATCGCGAGTTCGCGGTGCAGGCGGTCGAGGCAGGGCAGGATTTCGTCGCGCGCGGGGGCATCGAGCGCGGCCAGCGGCTCGTCCATCAGCAACAGGCGCGGACTGGAGAGCAGGGCGCGGCCGATGGCGACGCGCTGGCGCTGGCCGCCTGACAACTGGTGCGGCTGTTGCGCGATCAGCGGCGCCAGCCCGAGCCAGCCGATCACGGCGTCCCACTGCAGCGTGCGTTCGGCGGGCGGCACGCGCGTCATGCCGTATTCGAGGTTGGCGCGCACTGACAGGTGCGGAAACAGGCTGGCTTCCTGGAACACGTAGCCGAGCGCGCGGCGATGCGTCGGCAGGAAAGTGGTGTCGTCCTGCCAGGTTTCGCCGTTGACCGTGAGCCGCCCCGGCGCGCGCATCAGCCCGGCAATCAGCCGCAACAAGGTGGTCTTGCCCGAGCCGGAATGGCCGAACAGCGCGGTGACGCCGCGCGACGGAAACTGCAGTTCGAGGTCGAGGCTGAACGCGCCCAGGGCAGTCTTGAAGCGTGCTTCGATCATGTCGCCACTTTTTGCCAGTGACCGCCGTAGCGGCCCAGCATCAGCAGCACCACAAAGGAAAACAGCACCAGCCCGGCCGACAGCAGGTGCGCGTTGGGGTAGTCGATAGCTTCGACGTGGTCGTATATCGCCACTGACAGCACGCGCGTTTCGCCCGGAATATTGCCGCCCAGCATCAGCACCACGCCGAACTCGCCGACCGTATGGGCGAACGCCAGCACCGCCGCGGTGATGAAGCCGGGCCGCGCCAGGGGCACGGCCACGCTCCTGAAACGATCCCAGGCATTGGCGCGCAGGGTGGCGGCTACTTCGAACGGGCGTGCGCCAATAGCCGCAAACGCGTTGGCGATCGGCTGCACCGCGAAGGGCAGCGAAAACAGCACCGAGCCCACGACCAGCCCGCCGAAGCTGAACGGCAGCGTGTCGAGTCCCAGCGCCAGCATCCATTGGCCTACCTGGCCCTGCGGCCCCAGCAGCACCAGCAGGTAAAACCCCAGCACCGTCGGCGGCAGCACCAGCGGCAGCGACACCAGCGCGGTGACTGCTGCGCGCAGGCGCGCGTGAGTATGGGTCAGCCACCAGGCCAGCGGCGTGGCGATCAGCATGAGCAGCAGCGTGGTGACCGCGGCCAGCTTGAGCGTCAGCGTGATCGCCGAGAGGTCGGCGGCGGACAGGGTCATGGCCTACCGATCGTAACCGTAACCGTAGCCGCGGATGAGCTTTTGCGCTGCTGGCGTGCGCAGGAAATCGAGCAGGGCCTGCGCAGCTGGATTGCCGGCGCCGTGTTTCAGCAGCGCGGCGTCCTGGCGGATCGGCGTGTAATAGCGGGACGGGATCAGCCAGACCGAGCCGCTGGTGAGTTTGCCGTCCAGCATGATCTGCGATAGCGCGACGAAACCGATTTCGGCGTTGCCACTGGCCACGTACTGATGAGTCTGGCCGATGTTTTCACCCATGACCTGCTTGTCCCTGACCGCTTCGTTCAGCCCCAGCTTCGCCAAAACCTGCATCGCAGCCGTTCCGTAAGGGGCGAGTCTCGGGTTGGCAATCGCCACATGTTTGAACTGGTTGGCCTTGAGCACGGCATCGCTGCCGTCGAGGGTCCTGGGGTCGGCGCTCCACAGCGCCAGCTTGCCGATGGCGTAGGTCTGCGTGCGCAGTGCGGCGCCTTCGCGCTGCAGGCGTTTCGGCGTTTCAGCGTCGGCCGCCAGCAGCACGTCGAACGGTGCGCCGTTCTTGATCTGGGCGTAGAACTTGCCGGTCGCGCCCGAAGACAGGACCATCACATGACCGGTCGCTTTTTCGAACAGCGGCTGCAGCGCCTTCATCGGTGCACTGAAATTTGCAGCAACGGCAATACTGGCTTGATCGGCGTGGGCTGGGAGCGCGAGGGCGATGGCCAAAGCTGCATACAGAGGGCGGAACATGGATGTTCTCCAGTGGATTGATTCGTTGTATTCAGTATGTCATAACGATGCAAAACGCGTCAAACCTCAGGGTAAGCGGGAACGCGGGTCAGGCTAGTGTGCGCAGGGCTGCTCGCACTGCTGCGTCGGGAATGTGTTCGAGCAGTCGTGCTTCGAGCGCAGCAGCAAAGCGGGTGGAGGTAGCCATCGCCGACCAACGCGAGTCCCTATACCCGTTCGCGTCGATCAGCCGCCAGTCGGCGTTGTTCATGGCAACGTCCGCCGCGCGCGGTGTGCAGCCCAGGCATCGATGTCGCCGCCAAAGCGGCGCCAAATATCGAGCGTGGTCCAGCTGATCATGCGTCCGGATCAGAGTGAGCGAGATGCTGGCTCAACTTCGCCATGTCCGCCTCGGCCGCCTTGCGTGCCCGGGATTCGAGACGGCGATACAGCGAAATGACCTCGTCGGCCAGCGGAGTGAGCACCGCGCCGCCGCCGTGCGCGCCGCCTTTGCTGGCTTCGACCAGCGAGCTGCTGAAGCAGCGGTTCATGGTGTTGACCAGATGCCAGGCGCGCTTGTAGCTCATGTTCATGCTGCGTCCGGCGGCGGAAATGGAGCCGGTTTCACGGATGGCTTCGAGCAGGCGCACCTTGCCAGGGCCGAGTGCAATGTCGTCGCCGAGAATGAGGCGGAAGCTGAGATGGGGCGTCATGCGGCGATGATAGCGTGACCCGGCGGCTGGAACTTGTGTCGACCCGTTAGAGTCGGCTACGCAGTCAATTAGAATCGGCCCATCTTGAAAACCTTTCTGATTGCCCTCTTGGTTTGCGCCGCGCCGACGGCCGCGACAGCCTCATCAATGACGCTTGATGCGCCTGCGCGTCCCGGCGCGTTCTGGCGCATGCCCGATGCGTTGCCGTCGCGCGCAGCCGCACCCGCCAGAGGAAGCGTGCGCTTTGACAGCCTGGCCGCGCTGACCGACCACGCATTGCGCACGCGCGCCGAATCGCGCGCGGCCTGGCTCGAGGCCGAGGCCGAGGCAGCACGGCTCGACGCCGCGAGCGCCGCCAATTGGCCGACGCTGACCGGGCAGTTCAATTTCACCCGCAGCCAGGCGCTGTCGAGTTCCGGCGCCTCGGTGCCGGTGCTGCACCGGTACGGCCCCAGCCTTGGGCTCGCCTATGTGCTGTACGACTTCGGCGCGCGCGCGGCCGGCATCGACGCCCAGCGCTATCAGTTGATCGCCACCTTGCTGAACAACAACCGCGCGCTGCAGGACATCGTGACCGGCGTCGAGACCGCCTGGTTTGCCGTGCAGGCCGCCCGTTCGCAGGTCGCCGCGCAAACCCAGCAGCTGGCGGCGCTGGGCGCCAGCCTCGACGCGGTCGACGTGCGCGTGCGCGGCGGGCTGGCCGCGCGCGCCGACGCCCTGCGCGCCCGCGCGGCGCTGGCCGAAGCCGAACTGGCACGCAATGCGGCAGCGCGAGACCTGGGCAAGGCCGAAGCCGCGCTGAAGCAGGCCGCCGGGATTGCGCAAACGCAAACGCTGGCGCTCGACTGGCCGAATGCGCTGCCACCCGACCTCGACGCGGCCACCCTGCTGGCCGACCTGCTGGCCGAGGCCGAACGCCAGCGTCCGGACCTGCACGCCCTGCGCGCCGCCGCCCTGCGTGCCAAAAGTGAAGCCGAGCGCGCGCGCGCCTCGCGCTGGCCGAGCCTGGCGCTGGCCGCCAATGCCGGCCGCACGCTGTTTCTGGAAGACGAACGCTCGCCATCTAACACCTACAACGTCGGGGTGACGCTGTCGGTTCCGCTGTTCGACGGCGGCCGGCTGGCGGCCGACGCGCGCGCTGCCGAACGCGACGCCGAGCGCCTGGCCGCGGCGGCCGACGCGCAGCAGCAGACCGTGGCGCTGGAGGTGGTGCAGGCGTTCGAAGACGTGCGTTATGCGCAATCCGCCCGCGCCGGCATCACGCTGCAGTTCGACAGTGCCGACGAGTCGGCGCGCGCGGCCGAGGCGCGCTACAAAGCCGGCGTTGGCAGTCTGCTCGAATGGCTGACCGCGCAGGCCGATCTGGCGCGCGCGCGGCAGGCCCAGGCGCAGGCCGACAGCGACTGGCTGGCGGCCTTTTCCCGTTTGAATCACGCGCTCGGGCGGCTGCCCGCAGCACTTACCGAGAGTTCCTTATGAAAGGTCGCATCGTCGCTGTTGTTGTCGTGCTCGCGCTGGTCGCCGGCGTCGTCTATCGCGTCCAGACCGGGGAAGCCGGCGGCGATGCGCGCGGCCCCGGCGGCGGCGAAGGCCGCGCCATTGCGGTGAAAACCGTGGCGGTCGAGGTGCGTGACTTTCCGCGCGTAATCGAGTTGCCGGGCACCCTCGAGGCGGCGCGCCAGGCGGTCGTCTCGGCGCAGGTCGGCGGCACGCTGCAAAAGCAGCTGGTGCAGGAAGGCGACAGCGTGAACGCCGGACAAGTCCTGTTCAGCCTCGACGCGCGCACCGCCGCCACGCGCATCGCGCAAAGCCAGGCGAGCCTCGCCGCGGCCAGCGCCGAAACCGCCGACGCCGAATCGCGCGTGCAGCGGTTGAAGCCGCTGATGGCGTCGGGCTACATCAGCCAGCAGGAGTTCGACGATGCCGCGCTGGTGCGTTCAGCGGCTCGCGCCAAGGCCGCCACCGCACGCGCCGAGCTCGACGCCGCGCGGCTCGACGTCGGCTACGCCACGATCCGCGCGCCTTTTGCCGGCCGCGTCGGGCGCATCAGCGTCCGGCCGGGCGACCTGATCGCGGCGGGCGGCGCGCTGACCACGCTGGTTGCTGCCGGCGGACTCGATGCCCGCGCCAGCGTGGCGCAGCAGGACTGGCCGGCGCTGGCCGCCGCGCGCGTACAGGGGCCGGTTGCGGCCGAGATTTTTCACGATCTGGGCGACACACTGGCCGCGCGCGGTGACCTGGTGTTCGTCGACAGCCAGCTCGACGCCGCCAGCAGCGACACGAATACCCCGCCGCTGCCCCACTTCATGGTGGCGGCGTGGCGCGGGTCGGCAAAATAGCCTTGCAGGGTACGGACGGCAATCTTCATGGTTGAAGTTTAAATTCGATATTCGCGAATACAAGCGCACGAATTGGGGACATCAACCGACTCCCAACGCCACGTCGTCGTCCACCGCTGCCACGCCGCCGAGGCCGAGTCCGACCCGGCTCAAGACGTGAAGCATCGCGTGGCGCACCGGGTGGGTCGGAGCAGGGTAGACCGGCGCACTGGCGCGCTGGTCGTTGCGGTATTCGTCATAGGTGCTGAGCATGCTCATGGCAATCATGGTGTTCTCCTTTGGGTGGGGGGCGGGCGGATCATGCCGTCCGATGTTTCATTCCACAGCGGAATGAGGGTATTTAAAGCCATGAATGAGGGTTTGTATAATGAATAGTTTTTAACAGGATGATTGATAAAATCGAACGACGTTGCCGAACGCCCGAAGCTCGGGCTAGGACAGCAGGGCTTCCGATGCAAGCCTGATCCCGAAAAAAGGACGGCGTTTCGGATTTCCCCGAAACGCCGTCCTGGATTTTGCCCGGGCTTGCCTCAGTGCCCGGGACCGCGGCAAATTAGTGCGGCTTCAGCGCATCCCGGTCATTCAACAGGCCATGGAATCGTCCCGCAACAACTCGCCGGGACTTTGTCTCCCAATCAGCCGAGATCGAAGCGGTCCAGGTTCATCACCTTGGTCCAGGCCGCCACGAAGTCTTTGACGAATTTCTCCTGTGCATCCGAACTGGCATAGGCTTCAGCCAAAGCACGCAGCTGCGAGTTCGAGCCGAAAACCAGATCGACGCGGGTGCCGGTCCATTTCTTTGCACCGGTCTTGCGGTCGGTGCCCTCGAACAGGTCTTCATCATTCGACACCGGCTGCCACGCCGTGGCCATGTCGAGCAGGTTGACGAAGAAGTCGTTGGTGAGCGTCCCCGACCGTTGAGTAAAGACGCCATGCTGGGTTTGGCCGACATTCGCACCCAGCGCGCGCATGCCGCCCACCAGAACCGTCATCTCGGGCGCGGTCAGCATCAGCAACTGCGCCTTGTCGAGCAGCAGTTCTTCGGCCGCAACGCTGAATTTGGCCTTCTGATAGTTGCGGAAGCCATCGGCGATCGGTTCGAGCACGGCGAAGGCTTCGACGTCGGTCTGTTCCTGCGAGGCGTCCGTACGGCCCGGCGCGAACGGCACCGTCACGGCGTGGCCGGCACTCTTGGCGGCCTGTTCAACGCCAGCGCACCCCGCCAGCACGATCAGATCGGCCAGCGAGACTTTTTTGCCGCCGGATTGCGCGCCGTTGAATTCGGCCTGAATGCCTTCGAGCTTGCCAAGCACCTTGGCCAGTTGCGCCGGCTGGTTGGCCGGCCAGTCCTTCTGTGGCGCGAGACGGATGCGCGCGCCGTTCGCGCCACCACGCTTGTCGGAACCGCGGAAGGTGGACGCCGAGGCCCAGGCAGTCGAGACCAGTTCCGGGACGGTCAGCCCGGCCGCCAGGATGGTGCCCTTGAGGGCGGCGATGTCCTGCTCGTTGATCAGGGGGTGATCGACGGCAGGGACCGGGTCTTGCCAGACCAGCTCTTCTGCAGGCACTTCGGGGCCGAGATAGCGCGAACGCGGGCCCATGTCGCGGTGGGTCAGCTTGAACCAGGCGCGGGCGAAGGCGTCGGCAAATTCGTCCGGATTCTGGTGGAAGTGCCGTGCGATCGGCTCATAAATTGGGTCCATGCGCATCGCCATGTCCGCCGCGGTCATGATGATCGGCACTTTTTTGGAAGCGTCGTGCGCAGCCGGTGCCATGTTGCTGTCGGTCGCCTGTTTCGGCGTCCACTGATGCGCGCCCGCCGGGCTCTTGCTCAGCTCCCACTCGTTGCCGAACAGCATGTCGAGATAGCTCATGTCCCACTGCGTCGGGGTCGGCGTCCACGAGCCTTCGAGGCCGCTGCCGATCTGGTGGCCCGACCAGTGCCGCATCCCCGGCGCCGTGGCATTTGCCGAAGGTGTGGCCGCCACAGGTGAGCGCCACGGTTTCGTAATCATTCATCGCCATGCGCTCGAAGGTCTCGCGCACGTCGCGGCCGGAGCCGAGCGGATCCGGGTTGCCGCCCGGGCCTTCCGGGTTGACGTAAATCAGTCCCATCTGCACCGCAGCGAGCGGGTTTTCCAGGTCGCGTTCGCCGGTATAGCGTGCCTTGTCGTCGAGCCATTTTTGCTCGTTGCCCCAGTACACGTCGATTTCCGGCGACCAGATGTCCTCGCGTCCGCCGGCGAAACCGAAGGTCTTGAATCCCATCGACTCCAGCGCAACGTTGCCGGTAAGGACGATGAGGTCGGCCCAGGAGATGTTCCTGCCGTACTTCTGCTTGATCGGCCACAGCAGCCTGCGCGCCTTGTCGAGGTTGACGTTGTCGGGCCAGCTGTTGAGGGGGGCAAAACGCTGGTTGCCGTGGCCTGCGCCGCCGCGGCCGTCACCGGTGCGGTAGGTGCCCGCGCTGTGCCACGCCATGCGAATGAAGAAGGGGCCATAGTGGCCGTAATCCGCCGGCCACCAGTCCTGCGAGTCGGTCATCAGCGCTTCGAGGTCTTGCTTCACGGCTGCGAGGTCGAGGGTTTTGAATGCCTCGGCATAGTTGAAGTCTTCGCCCATCGGGCTGGCCTGCGGGGAATGCTGGTGCAGGATTTCTATTTGCAGCTGGTTCGGCCACCAGTCCCGGTTCGACGGACCACTCCCGGCTTTGTGAACAAACGGACATTTGCTTTCTGACATGACGCGCGCTCCTATCGGTATTTGAGTATTCGACTCCACAGCGGAGTTGATGCATTAAAGGCCATATCCATTCATTTGTCTCATGAATTGTCTAGAATGACGTCATTGATATTGACGATGGATCATCGTGACGCTGCAAGAACTCAAATACCTGGTGGCGCTGGCCGACCATGGCCATTTCGGCAAGGCGGCCGAGGCCTGCTTCATCACCCAATCCACGCTGTCCACCCAGATCAAGAAACTGGAAGCGTTTCTCGGTATCACCCTGTTCGATCGCAGCCTCAAGCGCGTGACGCCGACCCCGACCGGACGCGAAATCCTCGCCGCCGCGCGCAATATCGTCGAGGAATCCGAACGCATCCGCGAGCTTGCCAAGCATGCGCAGGACCCGATGACGCGCACCATCCACCTCGGCGTGATCCCCACCCTGGGGCCGTATTACCTGCCGCACGCGCTGAGTCTGGTGCATAAAAAACACCCCGGTCTGCGCCTGCTGCTGCGCGAGGAAATGACGCCGCAAATTCTGGCGCATCTGAACGACGGCAAACTGGATGCGGGCTTGCTGGCGTTGCCGGTGAACGACGACAACCTGCGCGTCGAGCCGCTGTTCTACGAGCCCTTTTTTGCAGCCCTGCCGGCCGGACATGCGCTCACCAAACACGACACGCTTAAAGTGGCTGACATCATGAAAGAAAAGCTGCTGCTGCTGGATGAGGGCCATTGCCTGCGCGACCAGGCGCTCGACGTCTGCGGCACCGGCTCGCGCGGCCGCGAGGAAGTGCGCGCCACCAGCCTGGAAACGCTGCGCCAGATGGTGGGCATGGGGCTGGGACTCACCCTGCTGCCGGCGCTGGCGATCGGCGCCGGGCCGCGCATCAGCGAAAAACTGATCGAAATCCGGCCGTTCAAGTCACCGCCGCCGGGGCGCACCATCGGCCTCGCGTGGCGCAAGCGCGCGCCGTTCCCCGAAACCTTCGAGCGCCTTGCCGCCACGCTCAAGGCCCATTTGCCCCCCGAAGTGGAGCCTGTCTGATATGTCCGACCTCAACGATCCGCGCGTATTTTTTGCCGCCGAGCGCACGCTGATGGCGTGGAACCGCACCGGCCTCACCCTGATGGCCTTCGGTTTCGTGCTCGAACGTTTCGGCCTGTTTCTGCACATGCTGCGGCAGGATGCAGGCAGCGCGGGGCGCGACATGTCGTTCTGGATCGGTGTCGCCTTCATCGCGCTGGCGTTGCTGGTGATGAGCTTTTCCATCGTCCAGTTCCGCCGTGTACTGGCCACGCTGAAGCCCATTGAAATCCCCGCGCGTTACTGCACCTGGGCAGGCATGGCGATGAACCTGTCGGTGGTAGTGCTGGGTGCTGCGCTGCTGGCGTATCTGTTTTCGGAGCTTTAAGCGATTCCCGTGTCGACGCGCAGGCGAACGTTCCCTCCGGGCGGGCGTCCAGCCATGGCAGACGCACCATTTGTCCGTTGATCTCCAGCACGGCCGTGCCGTTTTCCACCGCCAGCACACGCGCCGCTTAGGTCGCCCACCTGGTTACCTGTGCGGCAACACATGACCCTGAGCACTCGTTCAGGTAGGCCGAGCGTAACGATCGGTTATCGGCCAAAAGCGACACTGGTCTTAAAACGCACTCTGATTGCTGTGCATCCAAGATCGGATACTGCGGAAACGAATTTGGGCGAAATGGGAGAACATATTTCGTTTCATTACGGAACGCATGAAACATTCTTTGTCATGGCGAGCCTTTGAAGAATTGGGGCGCCAAGTCACCTGATTCTGGACTGACCGGAAGTCTCCCCCCAGTGCCACAGCCCTGAGAAGGCCGAATGACAGCAGAGGCACAGTGCAAGAAGCCGGAAATTGCAACCCCGGATGAAATCGTAATGCCTGGTACAGGACTTGCATAAAGCTTTTTATCAATTTTCTTGATTGAAAAAAATGCTGCGCAAGCTGGTTTTGGCGTTGTCCTTGTTTTTAGGCTTACAGGCGACTGTGCATGCTCATTCCGATGCGTCAATGTTCGGCGCGCCTTCTGTAGGGGGCGAGCACCACGATCACCCTGTAGAGGCGGCTGTTCGTTATCCGGCCACGCTAACCTTTGACCCTCGCCATCTGGTCAATCTGGTGATTAAGATCAATGCGCGCATCAGCCGGCTGAACAATCTCTACGTGGGCAAGCGTGTAGCCCGGAATGAGGTGCTGGGCGAAATGGAGAGCGCAGAGCTTGAGACGGTGCAGGGTACCTATCTGGCCTTGTACGGCAACATGGACGCAGTGCGGTCGTTTTCCATGACCGGCAACGAGAAGCTTATCGATGCGCGCATGAATCTGACTTGGCGAGGCATGTCGGAGGATGACATCAAGCAGATGGAAAGCCGCCGCGAACCGTTAAAACGCATCCGTATCAAGTCTCCGGAATCCGGTTTCATCTATAGCCTGAACGTGGTCAACAACCAGATTCTCAACACAGGCGGTCAGGTCGGGCAGTACACCGCCTCCGGTACCACCATCCTCACGATCGCGCGCCCGGCGGCCATCCAGGTGGAAGCCAGCCTGCCGATCCGGGTAACGAGAAAACTCAAACCCGGGCAGCGAACCACTGTATATGTGGCCGATGCCCGCCGTGGCGAGGTGGCGATCCCGGCAGTCGTGCAGCAGATATTTGCTTTTGCCAATCCGGTCAATCAGCGTCAGCGTGTGCGGCTCAAGTTAACCGGCAACCCGCCTGACGGAGTGGCCTTGCCTGCTGGCCTGCAGACGAGTGTGAGCCTGGGGGAGCCTGATCATGCGCACTGAGCCGGCTGGACGTATTTCCACGCTATTTACATGGCGGAAACAATGGCAGCAGGGCATTGGCCTGTTGGCCCTCATCAGTGTCTGTGCAGCGATGACGTCCTTGGCGTTGGGGCATAGCGATCCGCGCATGTTCGGCCAGTCCGCCCCGGCGAAGGCTGCTCCGACGACGGAGCAGTCGTCGTCGGCAAAAGCGGCCGTCAGGGAGTTGAAGTTGCCGCCCAACGTGAAGGGTCGGGAAAACCTGTTCAGCCTGGCTCAGGTCCAAATCGGCCCGCAGACATCCATGATCAAGACCTACGGTCTGGTTGTTCCCAACAGTCAGGCCATGGTTGACGTGAACATCGCCGTCAGCGGTCAGGTGGTGGCGGTGTATGTGCGCGTGGGGGACAGCGTACGCAAAGGTCAGCCCATTGCTTCTGTATTCAATCCAGAGTTCATCACCACCCAACGAGGCTACCTCGAATTCCTCAAGAACGAGGAAAAGTTGCAAGTACTGCGCGAAGAGGGGCGCTTGCCGAACTACCTCAAGGATGCGAAGGAAAACCTGCGCTGGTGGGGCATGAATGACAAGCAAATTGCTGACCTGATAGAGCACGGCCAAGTCGTGGAGCACATCATTCTCGCTGCCCCCACCGATGGTTTTGTCACTGACCTGTTTGTGCAGCCTGGCTCCCTGGTCAACGCCGGCGACCGAACCATGAAGCAGTTCGTGCTGGTGGGTAAGGCGATAGCGCGGATGGTGGCTGCCAACTCCCCTCACTGGCTGGAAGGCTATGTTTTTCCGGACCAGCGGACGCTGTTGCGGCCCGGCTTGCCGGTGCGCATCAGTTTGCCCGACGGCAGTCAGCTGGAGCGTCACATCACCCAGGTGTTGCCCGTTGTGGACCCGGTCACCCAACGTGCGCGCTTTCTGGTGGATCTTGGCCAGACCCCGGCGGGGTTGGCGGTGGGCCAGACCGTGAATATCAGCTTGCAGTTGGGCAAGCGCACGGGCACCTGGGTTCCGCGTCAGGCTGTGTTGGGCCAGGCCCTTAGCCCGGTGGTGTATGTGCGGGTCGCCCCCGGCCGATATCTGCGCAAGCCTGTGGTGGTGCTCGACGAAACGCCCACGCTGCTGCAGGTGAAGGGGGTGGAGGCAGGAGAAAAAGTGGTGGTGGCTGGAAAAATGATGCTTGAAGGCCTCTATCGCATTTCGGCAGGACCCGGCGCGGACGCGGGTGACCACGACCGAGGTGCCAGGCTATTCCGCCAAGGATGTGGAGACGCTGGTTACCCGGCCGATTGAGGTCGTGCTGCAGGGCGCACCCTACATCGACCAGATCCGTTCCAACTCGTCGGTCGGGCTGTCGCGTATCACCATCGTGTTCAAGTGGGGCGTCGATATCTACCGCGCGCGCCAGATCATCCAGGAGCGCATGCAAGCTGTGCAGGGTCAACTGCCGTCCGGAGCCCAGACGCCACAGATGATGCCGGTGACTTCGGCGGTGAGCTGGCTGCTCAAATTCGGGCTAGTGGACTGGTCGGGCAGCAATCGCGAGCACGAACTGCGTACCCTGGTCGACTGGGACATCCGCAACCGGTTGCTGGCGCAACCCGGGGTGGCTTCGGTGGTCGCGGTGGGCGGCGGTGTGAAGCAGTACCAGGTGTTGCTGGATCCTCTGCGCATGCGCAAATACGGTGTATCTACCGACATGGTGACGCAGGCGCTACGCACCGCCAACCTGGTGGCGCCGGGCGGTTTTGTCTATCCCAGTTCCGAAGAGGAGTATTTCATCCGCGCTAACGGCAAGGTGGAAAGCCTGCGCGATGTGGCCGAGACGCTGGTCGTGATGCGCGACGGGCAGCCGATCCACATCGAGGACATCGCCGAGGTTCGCTTCGGCAGCGAAGTGAAACGGGGCGATGGCCAGATATTCGGCGGGCCGGCTGTGATTGGCACGGTGTCCAAGCTGTGGGGCGCGGACACCATGGAAACAACCCGCAATGTGGAAAAAGTACTGGCCAGCATGGCGGAGAACCTGCCCAAGGATGTGCAACTGATCCCCAACGTGTTCCGCCAGGCCAGCTTTATCGAAGCCTCGATCAACAACCTGCGCGATGCGCTGCTGCATTCGTCCATCATCGTTGCCCTGGTCCTGCTGCTGTTCCTGTTCCGCTGGCGGCCGACGGTGATCAGCCTGATCGCCATTCCCACGTCCCTGATGGCGGGCGTGCTGGTGCTGTGGGCGCTGGATATCAGCATCAATGCACTTACTTTGGGGGGGCTGGTGTTCGCCATCGGCGAAGTGGTGGACGATGCCATCATCGACGTC
>NCHD01000014.1 GCA_002257045.1 Hydrogenophilales bacterium 16-61-112
TCCACCAGGCCCGCCCGGGCCAGCTTGTCCAGCAGGTTGCTCGCCGTCGAGACATGGATCGACAGCGCCTGCCCCAATTGCGTCACGGTGATGTCCGGCGTGGCGGCGATGGTCGCCAGCATCCAGACCTGCGCGCCGCCGATTCCACAGGCCGCCTCCAGTGCGCGTGAGTGTTGCCTCACGGCGCCGATGATCAGGCGGAATTTCTGCAGGGTGTCGAGCACAAGCGGCAATGTCATGAATTAAGCGGCAAGGGGGAAAAGAGGGGGGCGGGGCGCCGGCCACATCGTAATGGGTGGCCCTGTAAACCGCTTAATGTTATTTTGTAAAAATGTTTTATCAAATACTATTTTTAAGGAAAGCTGTTTTTTGCACGATCCGGCACCTTGTCGACCCTGGAGAAAAGCCATGCCTATCAAGCCAACCAGCGGATTATTTGCAGTGCTGAACGGGTGCGGGGAACGTCTTGACCAGGCCGCAGCGGGCACGGGGCAATCATCGGCGGAGCGCGGCAGGCATGTTTGAGCACAACGCCCACGCCCAGCCGCATGGCTTGTCCGATAGCCGGCCCAGCACCCCGATCCTGCTGTTTGGAGAGGTGCTGATGGACTGTTTCCCGGAGCGCGAAGTGCAGGGCGGCGCGCCGCTGAATGTTGCGTATCACCTGCAGGGTCTAGGCGGCGGGGTGGGGGTGGTTCCGGTCCTGGTCACCCGTATCGGCAAGGACGCGCATGGCCATCACCTGCTGGGCGCAATGCAGGCGGCTGGTTTGCCGATCGACGGCGTGCAGCTCGATTGCCTGCACCCCACCGGCACGGTGCGCATCGAGTTGACGGAGTCAGGGCACCACTTCGAGATTCCGCCCGGCCAGGCCTGGGATTTCATTCACGCCGACATGGCCCGGCTGGTGGGCCTGTCCAGCCGGCCGTCGTGGCTGTATTTCGGCACCTTGGCGCAACGCGCCGTGCCGCGCCCGCTCGCCCGTCCGGCTGCGCATCCGGCCTTGCGCTCGTTGTTGCAGACCACGCATGCCAAGGGCTTTCTCGACCTCAATCTGCGTGACCCCTGGGTGCGCAAGGACGTGCTGCGCTGGTCGCTGGGCAAGGCGGACGTCGTCAAGATGAACGAGGAAGAGTTGTTGCGCGTCACTCACATGATGGGCTTGGGCGGCGCGTCGCAAACCGTGCTCGGCAAGCGCCTGCTGCACGCTTTCGGCATCCGCCAGCTGCTTGTCACCGAGGGCAAGGACGGCGCCTGGCTGTTGCAGAACGACGGCACGTATCACCACACCGGACCGTCGGCACCGCTGCCCGGCCTGGTCGACAGCGTGGGCGCGGGCGATGGTTTTGCCGCGGTTTTTTTGCTTGGCCTGACCCGCGGCTGGCCGCTGGAACAGGCCCTGCAACGCGCCCATCAGTTTGCCGGCGAGGTCTGCCGCCTGCGTGGCGCGATTCCGGACCATGACGATTTTTACCAGCCGTTCATCGCGGCCTGGCAGCTTGCAGGGGAGGTCGCAGCATGAAACCGCTTTATATCGTGATGGTGAGCGTGCACGGCCTGAGCGTGCACGGCCTGATTCGCGGCCGCGACCTGGAACTCGGCCGCGATGCCGACACCGGCGGACAGACGCTGTACGCAGTGGAACTGGCGCGCGCGCTGGCGGAACTGCCCGCGGTGGCGCGGGTGGATTTGATGACCCGGCGCGTGGTCGACCCGCTGATCGATGCGGGTTATGCCGAAGCCATCGAGGCGCTCGGGTCCAAGGCGCGCATCGTCCGCATCGATGCGGGGCCGGAGGGCTACATCCGCAAGGAAGAACTGTGGGATCACCTCGATTCATTTGCCGACAATGCGCTGGCGTTTTTGCGTGCCGAAGGCCTCAACCCGGACATCGTCCACAGCCACTATGCCGATGCCGGCTACGTCGTCACCCGGCTTGCCAGCCTGCTCGGCGTGCCGCAGGTCCATACCGGACATTCGCTGGGCCGGGTCAAGCGTCGCCGCCTGATCGCCTCCGGCGTCAAGCGCGACGTCATCGAGGCGCGCTACCACATGGCGCGACGGGTGGAAGCCGAGGAGCTGACGCTCGGCTCGGCCTCGCTGGTGATCGCCTCGACGGCCAACGAGATCGAGGAGCAGTACGGCCTGTACGACCACTATCAGCCGGAGCAGATGCGGGTGATTCCGCCCGGCACCGACCTCAAGCGCTTCATGCCGCCGGATGGCAGCGAACAGCACGCACCGATGGCAGCCGAGGTGGCGCGCTTTCTCAGCGATCCGGCCAAACCGATGATCCTGGCGGTGTCGCGCCCCGACGAACGCAAGAACATCGCCACCCTGGTGCAGGCCTATGGCGAATCGGCCGAGCTCCAGGCGCTGGCCAACCTGGTGGTGGTGGCCGGCAACCGCGACGACATCCGCGACCTCGACAGCGGCGCGCAAACGGTGCTGGCCGACCTGTTGCTGGATATCGACCGCTACGATCTCTACGGCAAGGTGGCCTATCCCAAGCATCACCGGCGCGACGAAGTGCCGGTGCTATACCGGCTGGCGGCGGCTTCGGGCGGCGTGTTCGTCAACCCGGCGCTGACCGAGCCTTTTGGCCTGACCCTGATTGAGGCGGCGGCCAGCGGCCTGCCCATCGTCGCCACCTCGGACGGCGGGCCGCAGGACATCATCGGCAACTGCCGCAACGGCTACCTGATCGACCCGCTCAGTCCGGACGACATGGCCGCCGCGCTGCTGAAGGTGCTGCAGGACAAGGACAACTGGGCGCGGCTGGCGCAGCAGGGGCTGCGCGGCGTGGAGCAGCATTACGCCTGGCCGGCGCATGCCTCGAGCTATTTGGCCGCAGTTCGGCCGCTGCTGGAAGACCGCCGCCCGGTGCGCCAGACGCCGGCGCGCCGCCCCATGCTGTATCACGACCGCGCACTGTTCACCGACCTCGACCAGAACCTGCTGGGCGACCCGGCGTCGCTGGGCGAATTCGTCAGGGTGGTGCGCGAACACCGCACCTGCGCCAGCTTTGGCGTCGCCACCGGACGTTCCCTGGAATCCGCGCTCAAGGTCATGCGCCGTTCCGGTATCCCGATGCCGGACGTGCTGATCACCAGCCTTGGCGCGGCGATCCATTTCGCGCCGGAATACGCCATGGATCTGGCCTGGACACGGCATATCGACCACTTGTGGACGCCGGCTGCGGTGCGCGCCATCCTCGACGAACTGCCGGGCCTGAAGCGCCAGCCCAAATCCGAGCAGAGCCGTTTCAAGATCAGCTACTACATCGATCCCCAGGTCGCGCCGTCGCTGGAGGAAATCAATCGCCTGCTGCATCAGGGCGACCAGACCGTCAACGCCACGCTGTCCTTCGGCCAGTTTCTCGATGTGCTGCCGGTTCGCGCGTCCAAGGGCTTTGCAGTGCGCTGGTTCGCCGACCAGTGGGGGGTGCCGCTGGAGCATATTCTGGCGGCGGGTGGCTCCGGCTCAGACGAGGACATGATGCGCGGCAACACCCTGGCGGTTGTGGTCGCCAATCGCCACAACGACGAGCTGCGCGCGCTGGCCGAGGTGGAGCGGATCTACTTTGCGCAGGCCGGCTTTGCGCGGGGCATTCTGGAGGGCATCGAGCACTACGATTTTTATGGCAGCTGCCGGGTGCCGCAGCGGGAGGCGACCTGAATGGACGCACCCATGCTGCTCGCCACCGACCTCGACCGCACCCTGCTGCCCAATGGCAGCCAGCCTGAATCGCCGCTGGCACGGCAGCGCTTTCGCCATCTGGCCGCGCATCCGAACGTGCGGCTGGTTTACGTCACCGGGCGCCACCGGCAGCTGGTGGAAGCAGCGATGGCGGAGTACGACCTGCCGCAGCCCGATTTCGTCATTGCCGACGTCGGCACCAGCCTGTATGAAATCCAGGCCGATGACTGGCGACCGTTGCGTGACTGGCAGCAGGCCATCGCGCTCGACTGGGGCGACAGCAGCCATGCCGACCTGGCAGCGGCGGTGGGAGAGATGGCCGGCCTGTGCCTGCAGGAACCTGTCAAGCAGAGCGTCTTCAAACTCAGTTACTACGCTCCGCCCTTGACCGACCCCGCCGAACTGCTGGGTCGCGTCCGGCAGCGCATCGAAGCCCGCGACGCCCATGTCAACCTGGTGTGGAGCATCGACGAGACCACGGCCACCGGCCTGCTGGACGTGCTGCCTGCTACCGCCAGCAAGCACCATGCCCTGGAATTCCTGCGTGCGCGGCTGGGCATCGCGCGGGATCGCACCGTGTTCGCCGGTGACAGCGGCAACGACATGGAAGTGCTGGTCAGCGGCCTGCCCGCCGTGCTGGTGGCCAATGCGCAGGCATCGGTGCGCGCCGAAGCCCTGGCGCACGCGGATCCTGCCCGGTTGTATCTCGCACGCGGCGGCCTGTTCGGCATGAATGGCAACTACAGCGCCGGGATCCTTGAAGGCGTGGTCCATTTCATTCCCGAAGCGCGCGGCTGGCTGCAAGCAGCCGACGCCGCGCCGCTTGGTCTGCCGGACCCGGCCTGAACCGCAGCGGAGAACCCTCATGTACGAACAAGCCTCCCACGCCCTGCTGAACGAAATTCTGCTCAAGCTGAAACCCGAAATTGGTAACCATCGCCTGCGGCATTTCTATACCCGGCTCGGGGCCAATTTCTACGCCATCCATTCGCTGTTCAAGTTGCTTTACGGGGAGCGTCCCGACTTCAGGGATCAGATGGTGAGCCTGGTTGAGACGCTCGCGCAGCGCTACATCGAGCGCGCGCCGGCCCTGCGCAAATCGGACCTGGCGCGGGAGCGCGACTACAACTGGTTCCTCAGCCAGAAGTGGGTCGGCATGGCACTGTATTGCGACCGTTTCGCCGACAACCTGCAGGGCCTGCACGACAACCTGCCGTATCTGCAGGAACTGGGCATCAACCTGCTGCATGTGATGCCGATACTTGACTGCCCGCCGGACAAGCGCGACGGCGGTTACGCGGTGCGCGACTTCTACCGCGTCGACCCGCGTTTCGGCACCCTGCAGGATATCGAGGCGCTGGCCGCCACGCTGAAGCGGCGCGACATGCTGCTGGTGCTCGACGTGGTGGTCAATCACACCTCGGACGACCACGACTGGGCGCAGCGCGCGCGCCAGGGCGACACGCACTACCAGGACTACTACTACGTCTTCGACGACCGCGAGATCCCCGACATCTACGAGGAAACCCTGCCGGAAATCTTTCCCGCCCACGCGCCCGGCAACTTCACCTGGGATGCGGCAATGGGCAAGTGGGTGATGACCGTGTTCAACACCTACCAGTGGGACCTGAACTACCGCAATCCGGCGGTGCTGATCGAGATGATCGACATCATCCTGTTCTGGGCGAACCGCGGCGCAGACATCCTGCGCCTCGACGCAGTGGCGTTTCTGTGGAAAAAAATGGGCAGCGTCAGCCAGAACGAGCGCGAGGCGCACCTGCTGCTGCAGTTGATGAAGGACTGCTGCCAGGTGACCGCGCCGGGCGTGCTGTTCATCGCCGAGGCCATCGTCGCGCCGAGCGAGATTTCCAAGTACTTCGGCGAGGACGCGATTAACGCCAAGGAGTGCGAGATCGCCTACAACGCCACGCTGATGGCGCTGCTGTGGGATGCAGTGGCGACGAAGAACGCAGCCTTGCTCAATCAGGGCATCAAGAATCTACCGGCCAAGCTGGAACGGGCGACCTGGCTCAACTATGTGCGCTGCCACGACGACATCGGGCTGGGCTTCGCCGACAGCGATATCCGCCTGGCGGGCTACGAGCCGGCTCTGCACCGGCGCTTCATCCTGGATTACTTCACCGGCCGCTTTCCAGGTTCGCCCGCGCGCGGCCTGCCGTTTGGCGAGAACCCGAAAACCGGCGATGCACGCATCTCCGGATCGCTCGCCTCGCTGGTCGGGCTGGAATCCGCGCTGGAAAGCGGCGATGAAACGGCCATCGACGCCGCGATCAGGAGCATCGTGCTGCTGCACAGCGTGATCCTCTCGTTCGGCGGCCTGCCGCTGCTGTACTACGGCGATGCGATCGGCACGCTGAACAGCCTGGAATATCTGGCCGACCTCACCCAGGCAGCCGACAACCGCTGGATGAACCGGTCGTACTTCGACTGGAACAAGGCTAAAAAGCGGCATGAGCCGGGAACGGTCGAACAGCGCATCTTCGACAGCCTGAAAAAAATGATCGCCTTGCGCAAGGAAATCACGGCATTCGCGGATTTCGACAATCGCCAGTTGCTGGCAGCGGACAACCCCAACCTGCTGGTTTTTTCCCGCAGCGATCCGCAACAGAGCCGCATCCGGGTACTGGTCATCGTCAATTTCAACGGCATGGCGCAGACGCTGCCTACCGAGGTCTTGCGCATGCAAGGTTTTGTTCAGCCCGAAACGATGAAAGACCTCTGCACCGGCTTGCACGTCCCGGTCGATAACGATGCACTTATCCTGCCGGCGCTGTCATGCCAGTGGCTGGTCGATTAATGGCGAACGACAACAGAAATCCCAGGAGGTAACCATGGATATGGCTGCATTATTTGTAAATGAACTGGGTGCCTGGAGAGGGCTGTCGCAGACGCTGTTGCGCATCGTCCTCATCCTCGTCATTGCGTGGGTCATGCTGGCCCTGTCGCGCAGGACGATCCCCATACTGCGCAAGCAGTTGCAGAAGCACACCCACGACCCCGATCAGCACAAGCGGCTGGAAACACTGGGCCGTGTCTTGCGCTACATCGCTGCGGTGGTCATCAGCCTGGTCACTGTCATGCTGGTGCTATCGGAACTCGGCATTTCCATCGCCCCCATTCTGGCGTCAGCTGGCATCGTCGGCCTGGCCATCGGCTTTGGCGCGCAGAGCCTGGTTAAGGATTATTTCAGCGGCTTGTTCCTGCTGCTGGAAAACCAGGTACATCAAGGCGACGTGGTGGAAGTGGCGGGGCTGGGCGGCCTGGTGGAAGAAGTCACGCTGCGCTACATCCGCCTGCGCGATTACGAAGGCAACGTGCATTTCATCCCCAATGGCAGCATCACCACGGTCACCAACCGCAGCCGTGGCTACGCCTACGCCGTGCTCGACATCGGCATCGCCTATCGCGAAAACATCGAGGCCGTGTTTGATGTCATCCATCAGGTCGCCAGCGAAATCCGCGCCGATGAAACCCTCGGTCCGCTGATTCTGGACGAGGTCGACTTGGCCGGCGTCGACGCTTGGGCCGACTCGGCCGTGACGGTCCGCTTCCGCATCAAGGTGCTGCCGCTGCAGCAGTGGACGGTGAAGCGCGCCTTTCTGCTGCGGCTCAAAAACGAATTCGACCGCCTCGGCATCGAGATCCCGTTCCCGCATCTCACGCTCTATCCCGGCCAGGCCCGGGACGGCAGCGCGCCGCCGCTTTACCTGGCGATGCAGAAATAGCCCGCAACGCGTGACGCAGCCTGCGTCGGTGCGGAAGGCATGACCGGACTGCGAGTGTTATCCGCAATGTTTGCGGCCTATAGCGAGCAGGGTGGAGGGATTCCAGTTACCGGTTCAAACCGAAAGTGGATGCAATGAATATTCTTGGCGCAGTGATTGGGTTGGTTTTGGTGTTGCTTGCGGTGTTTAGCCTGGTGAACTGGCCGTTGTTCAGCGCGCCTGCCTCCCTGTTCTTCATCGTGTTCGGCATCCAGGGATTGCTCGGCGTGATCCTGCTCGGTGTCGTGCTGGTTCTGGTGGGCTGGTTTCTGCTCTAGGCCCTGACTCTGCGGACGATCATGCTGATCGAGTCGCGGCGCTTCAGCCAGAAACTGCAGGCCCAGCGCAAGCTGGTGGAAGCCGCCTAAGCCTCGCGCCTCAGCGAACTGCGCACCCAGGTCGAGCAGGAGTTCGCCGCGGTGCGCGCCACGGTCGGCGAGCTGGGCGGGCAGGTGGCGCAAAACGCGCGGTCGATGAAGCAGTCGCGCGGCCAGGCCGCCAACGGCTTGGCCGCGCTGCTGGGGGACATGGACGACAAGATCGATCGCGTGCTGGCGCGGAATGGTGGCCGAAACGGCTCGCTATGAGGTCTGCGGCCAGTCGGTCGATGCTCACAGGGCCGCAACACTCAAGTGATTGAAACGGTTTATTTTTCGACTGACGGCGGGACGCTGTCGGGCCGTACCCGATCGAGATAATTGCTTGCCAGCGCCTTGTACAGGGGGCGCGGGCAAATCATGCGTGAGACGGCCGTCGCGAGCAGGGTGGCCAGCATCAGCGGCACCACCATGTCGTGGTTGTCGGTCATTTCCATCACGATGACGAATGCGGTGATGGGAGCCTGCACCACGCCGGCAAAATAGGCCGCCATGCCGATCACCACCAGCGCGCCGGGGTCGGCCTGCGACACCAGGCTGGCCACCGTCTGGCCGATGCCTGCGCCGGCCGACAGGCTGGGGGCGAACAGTCCGCCGGGGATGCCGCTGATGAACGACACGAAGGTCGCGAGCATTTTCCACAGGCCATATCCAGCGGCCACCTCGCCCGTGCCTTCGAGCAACTGCCTGGCTTCTTCATAGCCGCT
Organism: Hydrogenophilales bacterium 16-61-112; assembly: GCA_002257045.1. Classification (GTDB taxonomy): domain Bacteria; phylum Pseudomonadota; class Gammaproteobacteria; order Burkholderiales; family Thiobacillaceae; genus Thiobacillus. The sequence goes on from NCHD01000014.1 coordinate 8,569, forward strand.
GCCGTAAACGGCGCTGCCGGAGGCCAGCCCGATCAGCGCGAGAACAAAGCCGCACACGGCGGCAAAGCGCACCGGATAGGTCCGCATGAACACGCCCGCCCGACCCGGCAGGCCGTGGCTCGAAAAAGCCAGCAGCAGCCGGCTGAATCCGCCGCCCAGCACGCCGCCCGCAAGACCGCACAACAGCACGCCGAGCCAGCCGGACGAACCGCTGATCGCGCTATGGGTGGTGCCGAAATAGGTGTAGTCGCCCTGCACATAGACCGCTGCCAGACCGGCGATGATCACGGCAGTCAGCAGCGTGCCGCTGGAACGTTCCTCGAAGGAGCGCGCCATTTCCTCGATGGCGAACACGATGCCCGCCAGCGGGGTGTTGAACGCGGCCGCCACGCCGGCGCCGCCGCCGGCGACGATCAGGCCGCGCTCCATCAAATGGCGCGGAAAGCGGATCAGCCAGCGCAGGTTGTAGAGCAGGGCCGCGCCCACCTGTACCGTCGGGCCTTCGCGCCCCACGCTGGCGCCGCCCGCCAGGCCCACGCAGGTCAGCAGCATCTTGGCCGCTGCCAGGCGCAGCGACAGCACGCGGTCGCGCACCGGGCCATCGGGCATGCGGATGGCGGCGATGGTCTGCGGGATGCCGCTGCCCTCCGCTCCCTTGAAATAGCGCTGGGTTAGCGCGGCCACCGTCGCCAGCGTCAAGGGCGTGATCAGCAGCGGCAGCCAGGGCGATACGGCCAGCGCATGGCTGAAGAGTTCGTGGGCGTAATCGCTGGCGAGCGCAAAAGCCGTTGCGGCCAGCCCGACCCCGACCGCGCCGCCCCAGAACAGCATGTGGCGCAGCCACAAGCGGGCCGAGAGCAGGCCGACGCGGTGACGTTTCTGAACGTAGGGGAGTCGGGGGCGCGGCCAGTTCATGGTCGAATCCTAACGGCTTGGGCACCTGCTTGTCACAGAGTCGATGCGTGCGTTCGGATTTGCGGGGCGTGCGTTCGGTCGTGGGAGGTTGCAGCGGCTGAATGTGAAATTTTGCCCGAACCGCGATCGAACCGTAGCCGACACGCAGAGGGATGCGGCTGCGCAGACTAAGATGCATGGATCGACTTTCTGCCATCGCCTGCCTCCGTACTTTTATGGATACTGCACTGCTGACCGTAAACGCCGGTTCGTCCAGCCTCAAGTTCGCCCTCTATCGGGCGGACGCCGCACCGGCCCGCGACGCGCAGGTGCGCGGCAGCATCGATGCGATCGGCCAGCGTGGGCGTTTTCGGCTGCACGAAGCCGCCGCTGGTTCGAGCGAACACGAGGTGTCAGCGGCCAGTCATGAACAGGCGCTCACGCTGCTGCTCGACTGGCTGGCGGCGCGCCATCCCGGCCTGATCCTGCGTGCGGCGGGCCATCGCGTGGTCCATGGCGGCGCCGAATTCCGCCAGCCGGTGCGCATCGACGATCAGGTTGTGGCGGCGCTGGACAAGCTGATACCCCTGAGCCCGCTGCATCAGCCACACAATCTGGCAGGCATCCGCGCGCTGGCGCGGCTGCGTCCGGAGCTGCCGCAGGTTGCCTGCTTCGACACCGCGTTTCATCACACCCTGCCGCCGCTGGCGCGAAATTTTGCCCTGCCGCGCGACATGAGCGCACGCGGCATCCGCCGCTACGGTTTTCACGGCCTGTCCTACGAGTACATCGCGCATGTGTTGCCGGAGCATCTGGGCGACGCAGCCGAGGGCCGCGTCGTGGTCGCGCATCTGGGCCACGGCGCGAGTCTGTGCGCGATGCGGCAACGGCGCAGCGTGGAAACTTCGATGGGCTTCACGCCGCTCGACGGCATTCCGATGGGCAGCCGCGCGGGCGCGCTCGACCCCGGCGTGCTGCTTTATCTGTTGCGCGAGGAGGGCATGAGCGTGGCGCAGCTGGACGAGCTGCTGCACCAGCGCTGCGGCCTGCTCGGCGTGTCCGGCATCAGCGGCGACGTGCAAACCCTGCTGGCGAGCGCGCATCCGCACGCCGCCGAGGCGCTGGACCTGTTCGCCTACCGCACCAGCCAGGCGATTGCCGCCCACGCGGTTGCGCTGGGGGGGCTCGACGCGCTGGTGTTCACCGCCGGCATCGGCGGGCACGCGGCGCCGGTGCGTGCCGCCATCTGCCAGCACCTCGCCTGGCTCGGGCTGCATCTGGACGCTGCAGCCAACGCCAGCCACGGCCCGCGCATCAGCCAGGCTGACAGCCCGATCGCCGCCTGGGTGATCCCGACCGATGAGGAATATGTGATCGCCCGCCACGCCTGGGCACTGACCGCAACACCTGCCCTGTAACCTTGCTGGCCGACAATGGAAGCTGATGCAGCCCCGACACGCATGAAAGGACCCCCATGAACGCACCTGGCCCCGCCACCCCGGCCGCACCGGGGACTGACGAACTGCAGCGCATCAACGCCTACTGGCGCGCCTGCAACTATCTGGCAGCGGGCATGATTTTCCTGCGCGACAACCCGCTGCTGCGCGAACCCTTGAAGCCGGAACACATCAAGCAGCGTCTGCTGGGTCACTGGGGCGCCAGTCCGGGCCTGAGCTTTGCGTGGGTGCATCTCAACCGCCTGATCCGGCTATATGACCTCGACGCGATTTTTCTCGCCGGTCCCGGCCATGGCGCGCCCGGCATCCTCGCGCCGGCGTATCTGGAAGGCGTCTACAGCGAGGTCTACCCCAACAAGGGCGAAGACGAGGAGGGCATGCGCCAGTTCTTCAAGGAATTTTCCTTTCCCGGCGGCATCGGCAGCCACTGCACGCCGGAAACGCCCGGCTCGATCCACGAAGGCGGCGAGTTGGGTTACAGCATTGCGCATGCCTTTGGCGCGGCGTTCGATAACCCCGATCTGCTGGTGACGGTGATGGTGGGCGACGGCGAGGCAGAAACCGGGCCGCTGGCCACCTCGTGGCATTCCAACAAGTTTCTCAACCCCATCCGCGACGGTGCGGTGCTGCCCATCCTTCATCTCAACGGCTACAAGATCAACAACCCGACGATCCTGGCGCGCATTTCGCACGACGAGCTGGACAACCTGTTCAGGGGCTACGGCTGGACGCCTTACTTTGTCGAAGGCTCTGACCCCCTGACCATGCATGCCGCGATGGCCGCGGTGCTGGAGCAGTGCGTGCTGGAGATCCGCCGCATCCAGAATGAGGCGCGCGCCAGCGGCATTCCGGGACGACCGCGCTGGCCGATGATCGTGCTGCGCTCGCCCAAGGGCTGGACCGGCCCCGCCGAGGTCGACGGCAAAAAAGTGGAAGGTTTCTGGCGCGCGCATCAGGTGCCGATTGCCGACGTGCGCAACAACCCGGCGCATCTGCAGCAGCTCGAGGCCTGGCTGCACAGTTACAGGCCAGATGAACTGTTCGACGCGGCGGGCCGCCTGTGTCCCGAACTGAAGGCGCTGGCGCCCGATGGCAACCGTCGCATGAGCGCCAACCCGCATGCCAACGGCGGCCTGCTGCGGCGCGCGCTGCGCATGCCGGACTTCCGCGACTACGCCGCCGAACTGCCCGGCCCCGGCAAGATCACGGCAGAAAACACCCGCCCGCTGGGCAAGCTGCTGCGCGACGTGATGGCCGATAACATGCACAACTTCCGCGTGTTCGGCCCGGACGAAAATGCGTCCAACAAGCTTGACAATCTGTACGAGGTCACCAAGAAGACCTGGCTCGCCGACATCTACCCGGAAGACGCCGGCGGCAGCGAGCTGTCGTCCGACGGCCGGGTGATGGAGATGCTGTCCGAGCACACGCTGGAAGGCTGGCTGGAAGGCTATCTGCTGACCGGCCGGCACGGCTTTTTCTCGACCTATGAAGCCTTCGTCCATATCATCGACTCGATGTTCAACCAGCATGCCAAATGGCTGGCGATGTCGGCCAAGGTGCCGTGGCGGGCGCCGGTGTCGTCGCTCAATCTGCTGATCACCTCGACCGTCTGGCGCCAGGATCACAACGGCTTCACCCATCAGGATCCGGGGTTTCTCGACGTGGTGGTGAACAAGAGCCCGGCTGTGACCCGCATCTACCTGCCGCCGGACGTCAATACACTGCTGGTGACGTCTGCGCATTGCCTGGAAAGCACCGACCTCATCAACGTCATCGTCTGCGACAAGCAGAAGCATCTGCAGTATCTGGACATGGACGCGGCAATCACGCACTGCACCAAGGGCATCGGCATCTGGGAATGGGCCAGCAACGACGATGGGGCGGAACCCGACGTGGTGATGGCCAGCGCCGGCGACATTCCCACCAAGGAAGCGCTGGCGGCGACGGTGCTGCTGCGCGAGCACTTCCCCGATCTGAAGCTGCGCTTCATCAACGTGGTCGATCTGTACAAGCTGACCCCGGCCAGCGAACACCCGCACGGACTCAGCGACAAGGATTTCGACAGCCTGTTCACGCTCGACAAGCCGGTGATCTTCAACTTCCACGGCTATCCCTGGCTGATTCATCGCCTGGCCTATCGCCGCCACAACCACGACAACCTGCACGTGCGCGGCTACAAGGAAAAGGGCAGCATCAACACCCCGCTCGAGCTGGCGATCCAGAACGAAATCGACCGCTTCAGCCTCGCCATCGACGTCATCGACCGTGTGCCCGCCCTGCGCGTGGTGGGCGCCCACGTCAAGGAAAAGCTGCGAGACCGGCAGATCGAGTGCCGCAATTACGCCTATGAAAACGGCGTCGATCTACCCGAGGCGGATGCCTGGGCGTGGCCTTACTGACGCATTGCGAACTGGAAAGGCGACCCTGTCCGAATATGCCGAACGCTCCCTGCATACCCGCACCGCGCGCTCGGTCGATGCCTTGCGCCGCTCGTTTACCGACAACCTCTACTACCTCACCGGGCGTTCGTTCGAGAAGGCAGCCCCCCACGACTTTTACATGGCGCTGGCCTACACCGTGCGTGATCGCATGCTGGAGCGCTACATCCTCACCAGCGAGCGCTACCGGCAGAACAGCAACCGGATGGTCTGCTATTTTTCGGCAGAGTTTTTGCTGGGGCCGCATCTGGGCAACAACATTCTCAATCTGGGCCTGCACGACAACCTTGACGAAGCCTTGCGCGAACTGGGGCTGGATCTGGAAACCCTGCTGCAGCAGGAACAGGAGCCGGGGCTGGGCAATGGCGGCCTGGGTCGGCTCGCCGCGTGTTATCTGGATTCGCTGGCCACGCTGGAAATCCCGGCGGTGGGTTACGGCATCCGTTACGAGTTCGGCCTGTTCGACCAGCACATCAAGGATGGCTGGCAGGTGGAAGTGACCGATGCCTGGCTGCGCGACGGCAACCCCTGGGAATTGCTGAACCGGCACCAGCGCTATCCGGTCAAGCTGGGCGGCCATACCGAAACCTACCGCGACCGGCAGGATCGTTTGCGGGTTCGGTGGACGTCCGACTGCACGGTTTACGGCGTGGCCTACGACACGCCGATCCTTGGCTACGGCGTCAACACCGTCAACCTGCTGCGGCTGTGGAAATCGGAGGCGCACGATTCCTTTGATTTTCAGGCGTTCAATCTCGGCCATTACTACGGCGCCGTCGAAGCCATGGTGGTGGCCGAAAACCTGACCAAGGTGCTGTACCCCAACGATGACCCCGAGGTGGGCAAGGAACTGCGCCTCAAGCAGCAGTATTTCTTCGTGTCGTGTTCGCTGCAGGATATGGTGCGGATCACCCTGCGCGATCTGGGCGACCTGTCACGTTTTGCCGAAAAGTATGTCGCCCAGCTCAACGACACCCATCCGGCTATTGCCGTGGCCGAGCTGATGCGCCTGCTGGTCGACGAACACGGCTTCCCATGGGAACAGGCGTGGGATACCACCCGCGCGAGCTTCGCCTACACCAACCACACGCTGTTGCCGGAGGCGCTGGAGACCTGGCCGGTGGAGATGTTCCGGCGCATCCTGCCGCGCCACCTCGAAATCGTTTACGAGATCAACCGCCGTTTTCTCGACGAAGTACGCATGCGCTTTCTTGACGATGCGGCACGCATCGAGCGCATGTCGCTGATCGCCGAGGGGCCGGTTCATCGGGTACGCATGGCGCATCTTGCAGCCGTCGGCAGCTTTTCCATTAATGGCGTGGCAGCCTTGCACACAGAGCTGTTGAAGACCACGGTCCTGCGCGACTTTCACGCGTTGTGGCCGGAAAAATTCAGCAACAAGACCAATGGCGTCACGCCGCGCCGCTTCATGGCGCTGGCCAATCCGCCGTTGACCCGGCTGATCGGAGACACCCTCGACAGGGACTGGCTGCGCAATCTGGAATGGCTGCACCAGTTGGAACCCTGGGCAGACGATGCGGCGTTCCGGACGCGCTGGGCCGAGGTCAAGCTGACAGCCAAACAGCAGCTGGCCCGTTACATAAAGGACTCGCTCAACATCGAGCTTGACCCTGCCTCGCTGTTCGACATCCAGGCCAAGCGCATCCACGAATACAAACGCCAGCATCTCAACCTGCTGCACATCATCAGTCGCTACGTGCGCCTGAAAAGCAGCCCGAATGCCGACGCCACGCCGCGCACCTTCATCTTTAGCGGCAAGGCTGCGCCCAGTTACCGGATGGCCAAACTGATCGTCAAGCTGATTCATGCCGTGGCTGACGTGGTGAACCGCGACCCGCAGGTCAACCCGCTGATGAAAGTGGTATTCATCCCCGATTTCAATGTCAAGAATGCCCAGCGCATCTATCCGGCTGCCGACCTGTCGGAGCAGATTTCCACCGCCGGCAAGGAAGCCTCGGGTACCGGAAACATGAAATTCTCGATGAACGGCGCGCTCACCATCGGCACGCTGGACGGCGCCAACGTCGAGATACGCGACGCGGTGGGAGAAGACAATTTTTTCCTGTTCGGGCTGACGGCCGAACAGGTGCAGCTGCGGTTGAGCGACGGCTATGCGCCAGGGCAGGTCATCGCGGCCGATCCCGAACTGCGGCACGCGCTTGACCTGATCAACTCCGGCCTGTTTTCGCATGGCGACCTGCAGTTGTTTGCGCCGCTCACGCGCACACTGCGCGAACAGGACCCGTATCTGGTCTGCGCCGACTACCGCGCGTATGTGGATTGCCAGGACACGGTCGACGGCCTGTATCGCAACAGCGAGCAGTGGACCCGCAAATCCATCCTCAACGTGGCGCGCATCGGCCGGTTTTCATCCGACCGCGCCATCCATGAATATGCCGAGGACATCTGGCACGTTCGGGCCGTGCCCGTCAAAGGCTGAAGCCTCGGCGCTACCTGCGCCGGGTCGATGGCGTCGCGGCGTGCGGGCCGGCCAGCAGATCGTCGGTGAGCCCCTGCATGAAGCCGACGTGCCGGGCTTCGGCCTGCTGGAACGCAAGGATCAGCTGTTCCGCCGCTGCGGTCAGGCGGCTGCCCGCGGGGTCGCTTTGCACCAGCGGGGTCGACCAGGCGCTGTTCATTGCATCCACCGCGTCCCACGCTGACTTGTAGCTCATCTTCATCGCCTTGGCGGCTTTGGAAATGGATCCGGTTTCACGGATACGCTGCAGCAGTTCGATGCGGCCGCGGCCGAGGAAGTTTTTGCCGTCGAGCGTGAGCCAGAAACGGCCGTCGACTTTGAGGTGGGAATGCATCGGCCGAGTGTAGCAAACGCAGCTTGCGTGTCTGCGCGTATATGGCCGAAAATCAGGCCTCCTGTCCACGAAAGAGCGCCATGAAAAAAATTATCACTGCGTGCGTCCTGTTCGGCCTGTCGATGCCTGCGCTGGCGACCGACGCGTATTCCGTTCTGTTCAAAACCCAGGGCGACTTTTCGTTCGTGCGCGACTCGGTGCAGTCCGCGATCGAAGGCAAGGGGCTGGTGATCAATCACACCAACCTGATCGCCGGCATGCTGGAGCGCACTGGCAAGGATCTGGGTGCGACCAAACAGGTGTATACGAATGGCGAGCAGTTCGAGTTTTGCAGCGCGACGATTTCGCGCGCCATGATGGAAGCCGACCCGCATGCGATCACGATGTGTCCCTACATCGTGTCGGTGTATACGATACCCGGCGACGCCAACGTGTATGTCGCTTACCGCAAGCCCGGCCCCACGCACAACCCGGCGCTGAAAAAGGCGCTGGATCAGGTTGAAACGCTGCTGTCCGAGATCATTGAAGAAGTGCTGTAAGGCGTTTTACCCGCAACCGGCCATTCAGCCCGGTTTGCCGTCCACCCTGGGGCGCAGCAGCATGACTGCGTAGAGCGCCACAAACAGGCCGAACGCCAGCATCCACAGGAAGCCGGCGACCACGGTGCCGGCCAGGTAATCGGCTGGAACCAGCAGCGGCAGCGCGATGCGGCTCAACGCTGCGCAGTTGACCGCCATGAAAGCCAGCGTCATCAGCGGAGCGGGTTCCAGCGTGCGGCCAGTGTGTCCGAGCGAAACCCGCGCCATCATGCCCAGCGTCAACGCGCCGATGGCGCCCGCCGTGAAGGCGTGCAGCGCGCTGCTGGCCGACACGTTCAGGCCGATCGCAGTCAGCGCCATGAGGGCGAAGCCAAGCACGATCCAGGCATAACCCAGGTGCAAGATCCACAACAAGGGCACCGACCACAGCTTGCCGGTGTACCAGCCTGCCAGCCGCACGCCATGCATGAGCGCAGCGACCGCGGCGAACAGCGCGGTGACCGGAGAAACCGGTGCCACCAGTGCTGCGGCCAGGGCGCCGAGGGTGGCGACCGGCAGCAGGCGTTCGAGCAGCGGCCAGCGGCGGGCACGGCTGCCGAGCTTGTTGTCGGTAAAGCTGGGAATTACCCGTCCGCCCATCACCATCATCATCGCCACCACCGCATAGACCGCTAGATGCAGCCCGATGCGCGCCGTGCCGCTGGTCCAGCCCAGCGCATCGGCATGCACCAGTGCATTGGCGCAGGCGAGCGCCAGCAGCATGAGGGGGAAGGGATAGTTGTGGAACTGTTTGGCCTTGAGGATGGGCACGGCCAGCACCGCCGCCAGAACCGGCAGGAAAGCCAGATCGAGCAGCGCCACCAGACCGACCGGCAGACCCGGAATCAGGAAGCCAAGCCGTCCCGTCAGCCACAGCACAAACAGCGCTGCCAGCGGTGTACCGGAAGGCATGCGCAGGCCGGTCCAGTTTTGCGTGGCGGTGAGCAGGAAACCGGCGATGACCGCCACGGCGAAACCGAACACCATTTCATGGCCGTGCCAGAGGGCGGGCGGCAGTTCGGCGGGAACCAGGCTGCCGTGCAGCACCGCCATCCACACCCCCATCAGCAGCAGCGATAACAGGCCGGCGGCCAGGAAAAACGGGCGGAAGCCCAGCGCGAAGGGTGCCCAGCCGGTGACGGGCGGGCGGGTGTGCAGGTCTTTGATGGGCAGGATGGCCATGGTTGTTCCGATGCGTGAGGGTTCGAGGCGGGTTCAGCCCGTGCTCCAGGCGCGCGGCCGCCGCATGCCGGCGATCTTGCAGGCCTGTTTCACGTAGCCGTAGGGATAGAGCAGGAACAGCTTTTTCTGCGCGTCCTTGCCGTAGTGCCCGGCCAGGTGCTTGATGACGAAGCGGGCATCGGCGATGACCTGATGTTCCTCGAAATAGTCGCGCATGAAATGGATCGTGTCCCAGTGGTCGTCGGTGAGCGGGATGTTTTCCTCCTCGGCGAGGGCGCGCGCCACGTCCTCGTTCCAGTCACCGGGCTCGATCAAATAGCCTTCGGTGTCGCGTTCGGGCAGGGTGCTCATCGGATTCTCCTGAGTGGCGGGGGGGCTCGTATTCTGACAGGCGGGCGTGGCTCAGGTGCCGCCGCCGTGGAATTCGACGCCGGGCTGGCGTTCCGGCAGGTCGGCCACCAGCAGTTCGCGGCGGGCGAGCGCCATCGCCTCGACCTCGTCGCCACCCAGGCAGGATTTGGCGTCGGAGACTGCGGCGGCCAGCAACTCGGCAGCCAGGACGGCGGGTTCGCGCCCCACCGATTGGGCGAGCGCACGCAGTTCGAGGCAGGGGTCTTGCTGCAGGTGGATTTCCAGCGGCTTGCCGCTACCCGCAAGCGTCTGGGGCCGGCTTTGCCCTGTCAGCACCTGGTTCATCACGCCGGCGACGTGGGAGACGATCGAAGCGATCTGGCCCGCCGGCTGCTGCCGGATCTTGTTGATGAAATATTTCTCGAAATCGATTTTTGCCTGGTGCACCCAGCGGCCCTGGCGCATCCAGTTGATGTCGCGCAGCGGCACCTGCGGCTCGGACAGATACGCTGCGCCGTCGCGGCCCATGTCGTTGAGCCATTTGGCGCGCTGCGGCACGTGGCTCGTCAGCGGCGCATCGTGGATCAGCGCGAGAATGTTCTGCACCACGATTTCGCCGGCTTTCGAGATCGAATACACCGAGTCGGGCGCGCCCACCGGCACCGGCGTCTTGTCCACGGGCGGTTGCGCCACGCAGGCGCCGAGCGCGAATACGTTGGGGTAGTCGGGATTGCGCAGATATTCGTCGACCACGACCAGCCCGCGCGCGTCGACCAGTCCGCTTGCGCTGCGCACGCCGGGTACGCCGCCGAACGCCGGCCAGAACATCGAATAGGCGAAGGGCAGGGTGTGGGTCTGCTTGTCGTTGCCAGCGGCGTCGAGCTCGGTGATGTGGAGCGTGTCCTTGTCGATGCGGGTCGTGCGCGCATTGCAGATAGCGCTGATTTTGGTGTCGACCAGCGCGGCGGTCACCGCGCCGCGGCTGGCGCCTTCGCCGCCGAGTCCGAGGTGGCCGGGCCAGGGTTCGGGCGTCACCAGGGTGATGCTCACCCGCTCGCGGATGTTGCGCCGCTTGAGGTCGGCATCGATCAGAAACGCATACTCGTAAAGCGGCCCCAGCACGCTGGCGCCCGGCGCCGCGCCGATCACGATGGGACCGGGGCGGCGCACGAATTCGCGGTAGGCCGCGAGCGCCTGATCGGCCTGATCGATATGAATGACCGACTGGGTATGCTCGGCAAGGCCGGGAATCGCGTCGGACTGGCCGACCACTCCGGTGGCGATCAGCAGGATGTCGTAGAACAGCGTATCGCCGTTGTCCAGATCGACCTGGATCATGTCGGGCTGGATGCGTCTGACTGCGCTGTGGATGAACTTGATGCCGCGCGATTCGAGATAGGGGCCGATCGGAAAGGCGATATCGGACCGCTCGCGCCAGCCCATCGCGATCCAGGGGTTCGACGGTACGAAGTGGAAGTAGGGCTTGTCCGACACCACCGTCACTTCGTCGTGCGGGCCCAGCTTGGCTTTCAGTGCGTAGGCCGCGGATACGCCTGCGATGCCGGCGCCCAGGATGACAACATGCGTCATTTCAGTCTCCTTGATTGATTTTGAAGTCATCCGCGCGGACGCACCAGCTGCCAGGTGCGCACCAGATAGGTCGTGGCGGCAAAACCGCTCCACACATGTACCAGCCGGGTGAACGGGAAGATGAGAAAGATCGTCATGCCAAGCAACAGATGGGTCTTGAAGATCCAGCCCGCACCTTCCAGCAGCTCGACCGCGCCGCCGCGAAAAGTGACGATGCGCTGCCCCCACTCGGCCAGGCGAATCATCATGCTGCCGTCCAGATGTTGCGCCGACAGCGGGATGGTCGCCAGGCCCAGCACCAGCTGCAGCCACAGCAGCAGCAGGATCACGATGTCGCTGGTTTTGGAGGTGACGCGGATGCGCGGCTCGGTCAGGCGGCGGTGCAGCAGCAGCGTAATGCCGATGAAGGCCAGCACGCCCGCCGTGCCGCCCGAGACCATGGCCAGAATCTGCTTGGCACCGGCGCTCATGAAGGGCTCATAGATGAAGTGCGGCGTCAGCATGCCGACGAAGTGGCCGAAGAACAGGAACAGCACGCCGATGTGGAACAGGTTGCTGCCCAATCGCAGCTGGCCGCGTCGCAACAGCTGCGACGAGTCGCTCTTCCATGTGTATTGCTCACGGTCGAAGCGGATCAGGCTGCCGAGAAAAAAGACAGACAGGGCGATGTACGGATAAATACCGAACAGGAAATGTTGCGAGTAGGACATGATTGGCTCCTCCAGAAGAATGCGTCAGGCAGCCGCCTGGCGGTGCGGTTTCGGCATCTGCACCACCGATACCTGCGGGCCCGGGTTCATCAGGGGTTCGACACCGTCCGCCGACGGGCCGAACAGTTCCATCGCCTCGTCCATGTCGCGCACCGGCGGTTCGGCCAGTTCCAGCGCGGCCACTGGCGACAAGGCTTCCAGCAGCTGGAACGCGGTGGCGTAGGGGCTGCCGTTGGCGTCGAGCTTGCGGCCGATGGTAGCGAGCACGTGCACGGCGTCGCCCAGCAGTTCGAGCGCTTCGCCGGCCGGCAGCAGCGAGAGGAATTCCAGAAACAGTGGTACGTAGTCCGGCAACTCGGAGGCGCTGGCGTCGAAGTCGTACTTCCAGTATTCGCTCAGCAGGTCAATCATCGCCGAGCCGCGGTCGCGCGATTCACCGTGAATGTGCTCGAACAGGTGCAGCGAATGCGAGGGGTTGCGGTCGAAGGTGGCGACGTAGTTTTCCTGCAACTCGATAAGCGTCGATTCGCGCAGCAGGGCGAACAGCGGCGCCAGTTTGGTGTGCGCTTCGCCGTTGATGTCGGCCTCGGTCGCCAGCGCGGCTTCCAGTTCGGGCAGGGCCGCCAGCCAGTCGGATTCGGGGTAGGTCAGCAGGATCGATAGGACTTTAAAGGTTTTCATGATGGGGGCTCCTTAACCGGTTTTCTTCTTGGCGTGCAGTTGCGACAGATCGACCGGCACCGAATTTTTGCGGTTGCCGAACAGCGTGGTCTTGGGCGATACGCCGTCCGAGCAGCCGTTGCCGAAGGTGAAGCCGCAGCTCGATTTCTCCTCGAAGGTGTTAAGCGCTTCTTCGCGATGTCCGGACGGAATGACGAAACGGTCTTCGTAGTTGGCGATCGCGAGGTAGCGGTACATCTCGTCGGCCTGCGCGGAGGTCAGCCCCACCTGGTCGAGCGCGGCGGTGTTGGGGATGCCTTCTACCGATTTGCCGCGCATATAGGCGCGCATCGCCAGCAGGCGGTCGAGCGCGGTGATTACCGGTTGCTCCTTGCCGCCGGTGAGCAGGTTGGCGAGGTAGGTGATGGGGATGCGCAGCGACTTGGTGTCGGGGATGATGCCGTTCATGCCCATCTGGCCAGATTCTGCCGCAGCCTGGATCGGCGAGAGCGGGGGCACATACCACACCATCGGCAGCGTGCGGTATTCCGGGTGCAGCGGGAAGGCGATCTTCCAGTCGATGGCCATCTTGTACACCGGCGATTTCACTGCCGCTTCGAGCCAGGCTTCCGGGATGCCTTCGGCGCGCGCGGCGGCGATGACTGCGGGATCGTTGGGGTCGAGGAAAATCTTCAGCTGCGCTTCGTAGAGCTCCTTCTCGTCGGTGACGCTGGCGGCTTCTTCGATGCGGTCGGCGTCGTACAGGATCACGCCGAGGTAGCGGATGCGGCCGACGCAGGATTCCGAGCACACGGTCGGCTGGCCCGCCTCGATGCGCGGATAGCAGAAGATGCACTTCTCGGCCTTGCCGCTCTTCCAGTTGAAATAGATCTTCTTGTAGGGGCAGCCGGAGATGCACATGCGCCAGCCGCGGCACTTGTCCTGGTCGACCAGGACGATGCCGTCTTCCTCGCGCTTGTAGATTGAGCCGGATGGGCAGGAGGCGACGCAGGTAGGGTTAAGACAGTGCTCGCACAGCCGTGGCAGATACATCAGGAAGGTGTTTTCGAACGTCGAGTGCATTTCCTTCTGCACGTTGTCGAAGTTCTTGTCGCGGCTGCGCGAGGCAAACTCGCCGCCGAGGTCGTCTTCCCAGTTCGGACCCCAGTTGATCTTGTCCATCTTCTTGCCGGTGATGGCGGAGATCGGCCGTGCGGTCGGCGGCGTCTGCGACAGCGGCGCCTTCTGCAGATGTTGGTAATCGTAGGTGAACGGCTCGTAGTAGTCGTCGATTTCCGGCATGTTGGGGTTGCTGAAAATATTGGCGAGGATTTTCAGCTTGCTGCCCTGACGCGGTTCGAGCTTGCCGTCGCCCTTGAGCTTCCAGCCGCCGTTCCAGATGTCCTGGTTTTCCCACTGCTTGGGATAGCCGATGCCGGGCTTCGACTCGACGTTGTTGAACCAGGCGTATTCCATGCCTTCGCGCGAGGTCCACACGTTCTTGCAGGTGATCGAGCAGGTATGGCAGCCGATGCACTTGTCGAGGTTCAGCACCATCGCAATTTGCGCACGTACTTTCATGTTGTTACTCCTTGGTTACGTTGCTCGACCAGCGGGCCTTCCATCCAGTCGACCTTCTTCATCTTGCGCACGATCACGTATTCGTCGCGGTTGGAGCCGACCGTGCCGTAGTAGTTGAAGCCGTAGGCCAGCTGCGCGTAGCCGCCGATCATGTGCGTGGGCTTGGTGATGGTGCGCGTCACCGAGTTGTGGATGCCGCCGCGGAAGCCGCTCACCTCCGCGCCGGGCACGTTGATGATCTTTTCCTGCGCGTGATACATCAGGCACATGCCCTTGGGCACACGCTGGCTGACCACGACGCGCGCGGTCAGCGTGCCGTTGACGTTGAACACCTCGACCCAGTCGTTGTCGACCAGCCCGGCTTGCTTGGCTTCGATCTCGGACACCCAGACGTGGGGGCCGCCGCGCGACAAGGTCAGCATGCGCAGGTTGTCGGTGTAGGTGCTGTGGATGCCCCACTTCTGGTGCGGGGTAATCCAGTTGAGCACCAGTTCGTGGTTGCCGTTGGGCGTCTTGCCCAGCATCGGCGCAATCGTCTTGGTGTCGACCGGCGGCTTGTAGACGCACAGGCCCTCGCCGAAATCCAGCATCCACTGGTGATCCTGGTAGAACTGCTGGCGGCCGGTCAGGGTGCGCCATGGGATCAGCTCGTGCACGTTGGTGTAGCCGGCGTTGTAGGACACGTGCTCGGATTCCAGACCCGACCAGGTCGGCGAGGAAATGATCTTGCGCGGCTGCGCCACGACGTCGCGGAAGCGGATCTTGTCGTCCTCGCGCGGAAGCGCCAGATGGGTGTGATCGCGACCGGTGATTTTCGACAGCGCTTTCCAGGCTTTTACCGCCACCTGGCCGTTGGTTTCCGGCGCCAGCATCAGGATGACTTCGCAGGCGTCGATGGCCGACTCGATCCGGGGCAACCCCTTGGCGACGCCTTCCTCGGTGACGGTGTAATTAAGCTCAGCCAGCTGCTGCACCTCGTCTTCCGTGTTCCAGCTGATGCCCTTGCCGCCGTTGCCGATCTTGGTCAACAAGGGGCCGAGCGCGGTGAACTTCTTGTAGGTATCGCCGTAATCGCGCGTCACCACCGTCATGCTCGGCATGGTCTTGCCCGGGATGGCGTCGACCTCGCCTTTTTTCCAGTCGCGCACCGCCATGCTTTGGCCCAGCTCGGACGGGGTGTCGTGCATCAGTGGCGTCATCACCAGGTCTTTCTGGGTGCCCAGATGGATGGCTGCGATTTCGGAGAACTTCTTCGCGATGGTCTTGTAGATATCCCAGTCAGACTTCGACTCCCACAGCGGCTGCACCGCCTCGCTCAAGGGATGGATGAAGGGGTGCATATCCGAGGTGTTGAGGTCGTCCTTCTCGTACCAGGTGGACGACGGCAGCACGATGTCGGAATACAGGCACGTGGTCGACATGCGGAAGTCGAGCGTCACCAGCAGGTCGAGCTTGCCTTCGGCGCCCTTGTCATGCCACACCACCTCCTTCGGCTTGGCCTCGCCGAGCTCGCCAAGGTCCGGCCCAAGCACCGCGTTCTGGGTACCAAGCAGGTACTTAAGGAAATACTCGTGGCCCTTGCCAGACGACCCCAGCAGGTTGGAGCGCCAGACGAACATGTTGCGCGGGAAGTTCTTCGGATTGTCAGGATCTTCGCAGGCGAACTTGATTGCGCCGCTCTTGATCTGCTCGACCGCATATTTGATGGGGTCGATACCGGCGGCGTCGGCCGCTTTGGTGATCTCCAGCGGATTGACATCCAGTTGCGGGGCGGATGGCAGCCAGCCCATGCGCTCGGCGCGTACGTTGAAGTCGATCAGCCGGTAATCGCCCAGATCCTTGTTGGCGGTAGGCGAGAGGATCTCGGATGCCGCCAGCTTCTCGTGGCGCCACTGGCTGGTGTGGGCGTAGAAGTAAGAAGTGGAGTTCATCTGGCGTGATGGACGATGCCAGTCGAGACCGAACGCCAGCGGCGCCCAGCCGGTCTGCGGCCGCAGTTTTTCCTGGCCGACGTAATGTGCCCAGCCGCCGCCCGACTGACCGATACAGCCGCACATCATCAGCAAGTTGATGATGCCGCGGTAGATCATGTCGTTGTGATACCAGTGGTTCAGCGCCGCGCCGAGGATGACCATGGATTTGCCGTGGGTCTTGTCGGCGTTGTCGGCAAACTCGCGCGCCACCGTGATGATGTCGGCGCGTGGCACGCCGCAATGCTTCTCGGCCCAGGCCGGGGTGTAGGGCACATTGTCGTCGTAGCTGGTGGGAAGGTTCGGCCCGCCGAGGCCGCGGTCGACGCCGTAGTTAGCCAGGGTCAGGTCGTAGACGGTGGCGATGCGCACGTCGCGGCCGCCGACGCTGATGATCTTGACCGGCATGTTGCGGGCGAGCAGGTCATCCTGGTCACCACCGAAGTAGGGGAACGCCACTTCGACGATTTCATCCTCATTTCCCAGCAGGGTGAGCTGCGGCTTCACGTCCTTGCCGGAATAGCCGTCGCGCATTTCCAGGTTCCACGCACCCGACTGCCCCCACCTGAATCCGATCGACCCGTTGGGCGCGACCAGATAGCCGGTATTTTCGTCGTACACCACCGTTTTCCACTCGGGGTTGTTGTCCTGTCCCATGTTGCCGGTGAGATCGGAAGCACGCAGGTAACGGTCGGCGATCAGCTTGCCGTCATGCTCTTTCAGCATCACCAGCATGGGATGGTCGTTGTACTGGCGGCAGTAGGTATCGAAATACTCGCTGCGATTCTTGTTGTGGAATTCGGACAGGATGACGTGGCCCATCGCCAGCGCCAGCGCGGCATCGGTGCCCTGTTTGGGGGCCAGCCAGATGTCGCCGAACTTGACCATTTCGCCGTAGTCGCTGGATACCGCGACGGTCTTGGTGCCCTTGTAGCGCACCTCGGTGTAGAAGTGGGCGTCGGGCGTGCGGGTCTGCGGCACGTTGGAGCCCCACACCATCAGATAAGTCGAGTTGTACCAGTCGGCCGATTCCGGCACGTCGGTCTGCTCGCCCCACCGCCGCCGATCAGCGACATGTAGCGGCTGCCTGCGGCATAGCTCACCATCGACATCGCCGGGATCGGCGAGAAACCGTAGATGCGGTCGGGGCCGAATTCCTTGATGGTGAAGACGTTGGCGGCGGCGATCATTTCCGTCACCTCGTCCCACTTGGCTCGCACGAAGCCGCCCTGGCCGCGAATCGACTTGTAGCGCCTGGCCTTCTCGGGATTCTGGCTGATCGACTTCCAGGCATCCACCGGGTCCATCGACTTCCTCGCCTCGCGCCACATTTCCATCAGGCGGCCGCGAATCAGCGGGTATTTCACGCGCTGCGCCGAATACACGTACCAGGAATAGCTGGCGCCGCGTGGACAGCCGCGCGGTTCGTGGTTGGGCAGATCGGCGCGGGTACGCGGGTAATCGGTCTGCTGGATTTCCCAGGTAATCAGGCCGTTCTTGACGAAGATTTTCCAGCTGCACGAGCCGGTGCAGTTCACCCCGTGGGTGGACCGCACCACCTTGTCGTGCTGCCAGCGGCTGCGGTAGGCATTCTCCCAGCTGCGATCTTCGTTGCTGACGGCGCCGTGGCCATCTGAAAATTCGGAGACGGTCTTCTTGAAGAAGGTCAATCTATCGAGGAAGTGACTCATTTGTTGCTCCTTACAGTCGCTCATGATGAGCGGTTAGCAGTGAACGGTGAGCGGTGGGTGGGATTGCGGTTTTTCCGCTCCCTGCTCACCGCTTTCCGCTTACGGGTTTTTAATTTCCGAACCTTTGCGCAGGTAGAACCACCAGTTCAGCACCAGGCAGACGGCGTAGAAAATGGCGAAGCCGTACATGGCGTATTCCGGGGTGCCGGCCTTGATCTGGCCCTTGATCACTTCGGGAGCGATGAAGGAGCCGTAGGCGGCGACCGCCGAGGTCCAGCCCAGCACCGGGCCGGCCTGCACGCGGTCGAAGATCACGCCGACGGTGCGGAAGGTGGAACCGTTGCCGATGCCGGTGGCGGCGAACAGCACCACGAACACCACCAGGAACTGGGTGAAGAACACCTCGGGCGTGGCCGAGTGGTAGGCCTGCATCATGATCCAGCCGGCGTAGACGGAAGCCGCGACCATCACCGCCGAAATGATCTGGGTGACGATGGAGCCGCCGACCTTGTCGGAAATCCAGCCGCCCACCGGACGGATCAGCGCGCCGACGAAGGGGCCGATCCAGGCATAGGTCAGCGCGGAGGGTGCATTAGGATTCTTGGCGTGCTCCCACACTCCGGTGGCAGCATTGAGCGCGTGGGTGTCGCCGAAGATCACCGTAATCGACAGCGGCAGTGCCATCGAAAAGCCGATGAAGGAACCGAAAGTGACCAGATAGAGGGCCGTCATCGACCAGGTGTGCTTGTTGCTGAAAATGGCGAACTGCTTGCTGATGTTCTCCTTCATCGCACCGAAGGCAGCCAGCTTCATGATGATCAGCGTGCTGACGATGATGAGCGGCATCGCCAGCCACATGTTGAGCACGCCAAGGCCAGTGGGCGCCGGCAGGTAGAGGTAGAGGCCGCCGATGGCCGGAACGAAGGCCAGGGTATAGAGCCAGGTGACCTTGATGAAGGCGAGCAGGGTGCCGCCGATATCGGGTGAAACCGGCAGCAGGTTGTTCATACCGAACCAGGCGATGATGGCCAGCGGAACCAGCGACAGCACCCAGGTAAAGCCGGCGTTCTGAATGAAGGTGGGGGTGCCGGCGAGGATCTTGCCGAGAATCCAGCCGCTGTCTTTCACCAGGGTCATGGGTTCGCCGCCGAGGGTGCCGAACACGCTGACTGTCATTACCAGCGGGATGAGAATCTGCATGGTAGTGACGCCGAAGTTGCCCAAGCCCGCATTGATCCCCAGCGCGGTGCCCTGCAGGCGCTTGGGAAAGAAGGTGCTGATGTTGGACATGGAGCTGGCGAAGTTGCCGCCGCCGACGCCCGACCACAGCGCCATCAGCTGAAACGTCCACAACGGCCAGTCCTGATGTTGCAGGACGATGCCGGTGCCGATGGCGGGTGCCAGCAGCATGGCGGTGGTGAGGAAGATGACGTTGCGCCCGCCGGCCAGCCGGATGAAGAAGGACGACGGAATCCGCATGGTTGCCCCGGCCAGGCCGGAAATCGCAGTCAGCGTGAACAGCTCATCCTTGCTGAATGGAAACCCCAGATTGGACATCTGCACCGTGATGATTCCCCACATCAGCCACACGGCAAAGCCGCACAGCAGAGCCGGAACCGAAATCCACAGATTGCGGTAGGCAATCTTTTTGCCGGTCGATTCCCAGAATTGTGGGTCCTCCGGGTTCCATTCCTTGACGTTGGTAGGCATGGCTTATTCCCCTTATTAATTAACCAACTGAACCGTGCATCGCCCGGCCCAGGCTTTACTACTCCATCCGGTCTGCAACCTGCACCCGCTTCAGTTCGCGTTCTGCATCCATTGGGCGCACTTCAGACCAGTACATCCACATCAGCGATACCCACACCACGCCGAACATCAGCATGAAGGCCGATGAACGTATCCCGGTCAGATCCACCAGCGCCCCGAACAGGATCGGCATCAGGAAGCCGCCCAGCCCGCCGGCCAGCCCGACCACGCCGGAAATCACGCCGATGTTGTCGGGATAATCGTCTGAGATGTATTTGAAGACCGAGGCTTTGCCAATGGCGAACACCACGCCGAGGCTGAACAGGATGATGGTGAACAGCGTCGCATTGAGGCCGAAATGGAAGGTGAACGGGCCATTGATGGTCTGGACGGTGATGTCGCTTTGCGGGTAGGACAGGAAAAACAGGCAGACCAGCGAGATCCACAACACCCACCAGGTCATGGTGTGGGCGCCGAATTTATCGGAGAAATAGCCGCCGACTGCCCGCAACATGCCACCGGGAATGCTGAAGGCGGCAGCCAGCAAGGCGGCGGACTTGAGGTCGAAACCGTATTCGCTGATGTAGTACTTGGTCATCCACAGCGCCAGCGCCACATAGCCGCCGAACACGATCGAGTAGTACTGGCTGTAGCGCCACACCTTCGGGTCCTTGAAAGCGGCCAGCTGCTCGCGGAGGGTGACGTGCTTGCCCACCTTGTGCACGGGATCGCTGTAGGTGAAGAACCAGAACACGATGGCGGTCACCAGCATCAGCACTGCGAACACTTTCGGCACCATGGTCCAGCCGTAGCCGATCACGATGATGGGCGCGAGCAGCTTGGTGACGGCCGCCCCGGTGTTGCCGGCGCCGAATATCCCCATCGCCAGACCCTGACGCTCGCGGGGAAACCAGCGGGCGCTATAGGCAATACCGACAGTGAAAGAGCCACCTGCCATGCCGACGAACAGTCCGGTCAGGAGGAAATGCCAGAATTGTGTTGCCCATGAGAGCATCCAGATCGGGACGACGGTGGAAAGCATCAGGATGAAGAACACGATGCGTCCGCCGAATTTGTCGGTCCACATCCCCAGCGGAACGCGGATCAGGGAACCGGTCAGCACCGGCGTGGCAATCAGGATGCCAAACTCGGTCTCGTTCAATCCCAGCTGCTGCTTGATGGGCACGCCGATGACGGCGAACATCATCCAGATCATGAAACACACGGTGAACGCCAGTGTGCTCATGATGACGACCGACCATGCCTTGTAATGCTGGGTTGCCATGATCCCTCCAACCAGTAAGTTTAAGATGTGCATATCCGAATAACTGGTTGCACTGTATGCCTTTGCATGGATATAGAAAGCCCACAAAACAAGGATGGTTGGCCTGATCTACCTCTAAATGGGTAGAGGTGTTACCCCGCTACTGCTTTGTTTCTTAATCGAATTTACGAACGGTGGCATGGCTGGGCATTCAGAATTGGCGCGTTGGGGGTAACCCCACCTCGCCGTCAGGAGGCCATGCGGTGCGTGGTATATTTCAGCCGTGCTGATGATGCGTGTGATGCGTGCCCGACTTTTAGTGACCCACACTCATGCAAATAATGGCGACAGTCAGATTATCGGCACCCTATTACCGAGGCCAACATGCGTGCCTCAACACACTGGAGAAATCAATGAAGGCAACATCAATCATTCTGGCCGTTTCGTTTGCAGCGTTGCTGAGCGCTTGCGGTAAACAAGAGAGCGCTGCACCCCAAGCCGGTGCCCCGGCGGCCGTGCCCGAGGCGGCTGCCCCGGCGCCGGCCATGGCAGAAAAGCATGTAGAGGCTGAGCAAAAACATGATGGCGAGAACGCGCTGGGCAAGAAAGTCTTCGGTAATGTCTGCTCGATGTGTCATGCAGTGGGCGCGGCCGGTGCGCCGAAGCCCGGTGATAAAGCCGACTGGGGTCCGCGAATCGCGCAAGGCAAGGACATGCTCTACAAGCATGCGTTGGAAGGATTCACGGGGGCAAAAGGCTTGATGCCTGCACGTGGCGGCTCCACCACCCTGAGCGATGAAGACGTCAAGGCGGCAGTGGACTTTATGGTTGACAAGTCGACATAAATGCCTTGGACACCCTGTTGCAGGGCACCTGATCGTAAAACGGGGGAGATCAGCATCTCCCCCGTTTTTTTATTGTCGAATCCGGCTAACTGACCCGCGTGATCTCAGGGGTGGTGATGCGTGTTGCGGTTCATCGACTGGATCAGTTCAGGCGTGACTTGTTTATATACCAGCACCTTACCCCCCCGGTTGCGGGCAAAATCGTCAGCCGATTTGCGCGTGGAAAAGGCTGGCAAGTCGGCATCACGCATCGGTCCCAAGGCAGAGGAGCCCTGCACAAAAAATGTGTGATGCGCTTCGATCCATTGCCCGGTTTCAAAGTCCGTGGCATAGCTGACGGCAATGTCTGCCGGGGCGTAGAGTTTGTTGGTGCGATCGGTCCTATGCAGGAAGGCGAACAGGTCAATCGGTGAATCAAAGAAATGGGAAGCACCGTCCCGGAAAACGGTTTGCGCAGCCCAATGCGGGGCACGCGCTGGATACATGCCGCATACCGGGCAACGCGCATCGGCTGGAATCGATTTTGGTACGAGCATCGCCAGGCCCGATGAGGGATCATAGGGCGTTGCAGGGGCAACGATGCACAGTTCATTCGTGATCGATTCGGCGTTGTGGTTTGCCTGCTTGCCAGGGGGCAGGAGCGGGTAGGCAGCAATTGCAACCGCAGTCGCGGCACCCGCCAGCAAGATCAGCTTTGCGGGCAGACGCATCAGGCGCTGTCCCTGACTTCAAGCATGGGGTTGTCAAGCAAGGCACGGATCAGCTTTCGCAGATTGTCTTCCGGAGACGCATCGGGACGGGTGATCGGATCCGCCATGATGCGGCCGCCCGCATCGTGAAAGTGGTTAGGGAAGCTTGCCAAACCCTGGTGCAGCGGGGCGGTATCGATGCCCGATTCGGCATCGCCATAGACCCAGCGCAGCGAATAGGCATCGGGCGCGGCATAGCGAACGTCCAGCGTGACGCCATTTTTCAGACGGACGATCATGGCATCCTGCGTCTGTTCGACCGGGGAATCGAGGTCATCTGCAAAAATCGCATCAATTATTGCGCCGAGTTCAAGATGAAGGCTCATGTCCGATTGGCCTCTTTCAGTCGCTCAACAAGCGTTGTGCGGACTATTTCACGGGTATCGGCAAGAATTCTGGCTGCCAGGTAGTGCTCATAGGCGGGATGCTCAGTCACTTCGCCGGCCTGGATTTGCTGCAGCAGTACTGCCTCATTTTCAGCGCCATGGTGTTTGAGAATGGCGTTATGGTTTTCCCGCAGTTCATAGGCCAGTCGGGACAACTGTTCGATTTCTGTGGCAGTCTCGAACGCGACGTGTTCAAAAAATTCGTCCATGATAATTACATGCTCCTGTCGTGGAGGGCGCTACCATCAAGCACTACCAAGTCGGGTGTGATGTCAGCGAAACGATAGATCTTTCCGCCATACTCGGCAGCAAATTTGGTTGCGTCTGCTTCCTGGGCGAAGCTGGCGATCGTCGGCCCCATGGAGCCAAGCCGCTTGCTGCCGTGGACGTAATAGGCCGTCTTCGCGTCGATCCAGTGATCGCGAGGATCGTCCCAGTTGGCGCGGCCCATGTCCTGCACGAAAATGCCGCGCACGGCCCTGACCTGTTCGGGATTGAGAAACATGTGAAACATTTCCACCGTGTCGCAGAAGAATTCCGGCTCGGCCTGCCCGGCATAATGGATCTGGGCCTTGGGACCGGGATAGTCGGCGAGCAGCATGCCATCCAGGCTGCAGGATGTGCCCTTGTTGACCATCAGCGGGGACACTGCGGTTTCGGTCCCGGATTTTCCACAGCCCGCGAGCGCGGTGACAGCCAGGGTGGCAAAAATTAACGTACGTTGTGCAAGCTTCATTTGCGAAATCTCCAGGTGGCAATTCCCAATGGCGCGGCAATCCAGGCAAGCATCACCAGGCCCAGCAGCCAGGGATGGGCCAATGCGGGTGGGAAAACAGTTGTCAGTCCGTACAAAGTGCGAACTTCGTTCAGGGAAAAAATGTTCAGAATGCGGAACACGTCGGCGGGATTGGCCAGTAGCAGATAGGGGAAAATCTCGCTGCCCCACTCCCCCCCCGTGGCGACCAGCGCGCCGAGCAGCAGCAGGTCGAACACCAGCACAAAGAAAAACCACATGGCGATTGCAAGTCCCGATGCGCGGGTGCGGTCGGTGGCGAACACCGACAACATCACCGCCAGGCTCAGGAAAGCGCAGCCCAGCAACACTGAACTCAGCATGAAGCCGAAGTAATGAAGCAGGGCGTTGAAATCGAGCTGTGCCGACAGCACGATCGCCACCAGGCCAAATCCGGCCACGGTGGAAAAAGTCAGCGCGGCAGCAAGCCCGAAGTATTTTCCCAGCAACAGTTCCAGTCGGGTAATGGGCATCGACAGCAACAGATCGAGGGAGCCACGTTCGCGTTCGCCAACGATGGCATCAAAACCCAGAATCAGGGCAATCAACGGGATCAGGTAAATGACGAGGCTCACCAGGCTGGCAATGGTGACGTCGATGGAGTGAAAGCCGACGGAGCCCTGTTGCGCCGCGCCGAAGTAGGCGATGACCAGTGCAAAGGCGGTGAATACCAGCGCCACGGCCAGAACCCAGCGGTTGCGGATACGGTCCCAGAATTCCTTGCTGGCGATGGTGATGATTTGTGCAATTTCCATGCTCGCCCCTTAATCCGAAAAGCCGAAGAACACGTCTTCGAGCGAAGGTTCGCGCACGGTCAGGTCGCGCACGCGGCCATTCAGCGTGGCCAGCGCTGCGATCACGGCCATTTTGGCTTCGCGCTGACACTGCACGGTCACATGATCATCGTGCGCTTCGATTGCCCCCACCGGCAGGTGGCCCAGGGCGGCGCGCACGGCTGCGAAATCCTCCTGTGCAACGCGCACGGTGAACCACAGCGGCAGATCCATCTGTTCGCGCAAGGCCTGCACCGTTCCACTGGCCTGTATTTTGCCGGCGGTCAGGATCGCCAGTCGATCCACCCGTTCCTGGATCTCGGCGAGGATGTGGGAGGTGATCACCATCGTCACGCCTTCGCTTCGGAGTTGCCGCAGGATCGCGTAGAAGCTGCGAATCGCCTCCGGGTCGAGGCCGGAAGTCGGCTCGTCAAGGAACAGAATGCGCGGATTGCCGAGCAGCGCCTGGGCAAAGCCGAGACGTTGGCGCATGCCCTTGGAGTATTCGCGCACCCGTCGCTTGGCCGCCGGCGCCAGGCCGACACGTTCGAGCGCCGGACCGCTTTCGGCAGGTGACACGCCTTTCAGGCGCGAGAAGAATTGCAGCGTTTCAAGTCCGGTGAGGTTGTCGTAGAGCACGACATTTTCAGGCAGATAACCGATGGTGCGCCGCACGGCGCGAAAATTTCCGCCCGTGACCTGCGCGCCGTCGATACGGATTTCGCCCGCAGTGGTGGGAATCAGGCCGAGCATCATCTTGAACAGGGTGCTCTTGCCAGCGCCGTTGTGGCCGATGAGGCCGAACAGTTCACCGGCGTGAATGTCGAGGTCGACACCATCGACCGCATGAATCGACCCGTAGTGCTTGTGCACACCGCGCGCGACGATGACCGCAGCCCTCGTTTCAGTTTGCATAGTGGAAATATCGGCCACGCCATTGGCTCCAGTCAGATGTATGCGGTTGCATCCGGGGTTTAGGGTCGACGACGCTTGGCGCGCGCAGCAGCGGGAACTGCTGGCTAACCAGCCGCAGTGTCTGCACCGCCGGGCTTGCAAGCAGCAGCTTCATCATCGGGTGTCGCCAGGATAGACGGTCTACGAGGTCGTTGGCCTCGTATTGCACGTCACCGACGCCGTCACCGTTGCGGTCCCAACCCACATAATTGCTCCAGTAGTTGCCCCCGCTCGCACCCCACACCACGTCCTTGCTGGCCACGTACTTGATCTGGGTACGATTCGAAATGAAGTCATTGCCTGAGACCTGGTTGTTGACCGATCCCGCCGCCAGATGTACCCCAATGGTGTTGTCCACTATCAGGTTATTGCGCAGGATGTTGTATTCGGCGTCGTAGATAAAGAAACCGCGGTCATTGCCTGCGACAATATTGCCCTCGATGACCGAGTCCTGGATAGTGCGCAGCATGATGCCATGATCCGAATTGCCCCATGCGCGGTTATTGCGAACCACCAGGTTGCGCACTTCCATCAGCGCCAGACCACCACGGTTGTGGTACGAGTCGTTGCCTTCCCACACGCTGTAATTAGTGTTCATGTAGTGGGTGCCGTAGCGGGCATGGTGGATACGATTGTTGCGGAACACTGAATGGTGCGATACGTCGACGTAGATGCCGTCGCGCACGAAACTGATATTGTTGCCGACGATTTGCGCGTCTTTGGAGTTATAGAGCTGGATGCCGTTGCCGCGCCGGGGAGAAGAGTAATCGCGCTTGCCCGTAATGACATTGTTGCGGATCTCAACGGTTTTGACCGTCTCGATATAGATACCGAATAAATTGTAGGTCAGGTCGCAGTTGCGCACCGTTGCACGATTTGCCCCTGGCTTGATGAAAATGCCGGCATTCTTGTCGATCAGTTCATCGCCCGAATCGCGCACGATCAGTCCATCAATCACAACATCCTCGGCAGTGATCCGGATCGTGTCACCTTTGAATCCGCCGCTTACGGTGGGTCGATCAATTCCTTTGAGTGTCAAAGGTTTGTCGATCACCAGCTGCTCCCGGTAGAGGCCTCTTTCCACCCGGATCACGTCGCCGGGCGAGGCCTGCTTGATTGCCGCTGCGATGGATTGCCCCGCTCGCACCGTCAGTTCGGCGGCCACCCCGTTACTCGCTGCCAGCAAACAGAAGAGTGCAGCAATCAGCGAAAATTGCCGATCTGCTAATACAGCCATTGCAACGCTGGCAGGCCTTGCAGGAAGTCCAGTACCCCCGAGCCTTTCATGATCAGGAACAAAGCAGCGGCGATCAGCAGGTTTTTGAATGCCACGTAAGATGCCATGTCGGCCCATGAAGCAGGGCGCAAGTTTCGACCCCACCATGGGCCGTCCTTGACGTAGGGTTTGCAGCGCATGCGTACCACCATTTCGTACACGCTCCAGGCCAGCCACCAGCCCAGAATGATGCCAGGGCCGATGCTGCCGGCCGCACCGAGCACCCACACCCAAGTCACCAGTACGGTCAGGGCGAATGTGGAGGCCTGTAGCAGAATCGGCTGCTGGAATACCTTGCGACTCCAGGGGAATATGTGATCGAAGAATTCCTGTCCGATGAAGGCGGGCAGGCTTAGTCGCGCCGCAGCAGCAGGCGCAGCAGTCACCGGGATGATGGGAATGAAGTAGCCATCCGAACCGATTGCAGTCAGCGGCTCCCCGGCTTTGGTGCGGCGCTTGCGTTCCTGCGCCAGCGGAGGGCAGGCGTGGTCGTCGTAATACAGCACCTGGCAGTCCAGACACAGCAGGCATTCGCGCTGATCGATGCGGCCGGAATCGTCGATGGCCTGGGACCCGCAGCCCACCTGGCACGCTGCGCAAGGTCCACACTCCTTCTTGCGCTTGAGCCCCCACCAGCGGAAAGTGGAGGGGACCGCAAGCGCTGCGCCGAGCGGGCAGAGATACTTGCAGAAGGGGCGCTCGAAGAAAGCTGAAGCAACCAGCAAGACGGTCCAGAACGTCACGAAAGGCCAGGAGCGGTTCCACACCCCGACCAGGAAGGTGGTTTTGAACGGTTCAATTTCGGCGAGCTTTTCGGCCAGTCCGATGGAATAGAAGGACACCGCGAGCAAAATCGCAAAGACGCCGTACTTGATCCATTTCAGGCGGTCATGCCAGTTTTGCGGCAGCAGATGGCGCTGATAGCGCTTGAGGCCCAATTTTCCGGCCACATGGTAGACCAGCTCGGCGAGCGAGCCGTAGGGGCACATCCAGCCGCAGAACATCCCACGTCCCCAGAAGAACACCGAGATGATGATGAAAATCCAGAACAGGAAGACGAACGGATCGGACAGGAACAATTCCCAGCGCCACTCAAACAGGATGGCGTGGAACCAGGTCAGCACCTGCGTGATGGACGGCACCGCCAGCAGGTAAAACCCGACAAATCCAATCGACGTCATCCACAGCAAATATTTGGGGATGTCCTTCCAGCGCTTGTCTTTCATCGTTGAGCGCCGCACCAGCGTGTCGCGCAACGCGTAAACCGTTCCCGCTGCGGTGAGCCAGAGCAGAAACAGGATGACCTCTATCCTGCGTGTTTTCCATACCGTCACCCAGGTCGCTTCCGGTTCGACGATTTCCGGGCGGCCGCCTTCCAGATAGCGGCCGGGTAGCCAGTATTCCTGGTCAAAGTTGACAAAGGTCTTGGCGCGGGTTTGCCGATCCATCTTGTTGGCCAGAAACACCAGATTCCAGGGATAGGCCGCGCTGAAAGTGGGCGAGCGGATGATGAAGATGGCCGACTCCCGGTAAGCGGGCGCACCGGCTGCCTTGATGTCATACAGGTTTAGATAATCCAGATCGCGGAAGGTGAAGGTATCGAGGCCCTGGGCCACCTGCACCCGGTCATAAATCCCGCCGCGCACAAAGCCCGAGCCCTTGAACGATTCAACACCGCTGGCGATGATGAAAATGGCATGTTCGTTGGGCTTGAGCCGGGACATCAGGCTTTCGTAAACTGCGTCACCGAGTACGCTGCGTCCGACTGCCGGTGCGTTGAGGTAGCCAAAATGCATATCGATGTAGGGCAGGTCGGACCGGGGCATCCCGACCGCCTCGGTGCTGACCTTGATCCCCTGGATGCTGCCTTCCTTGGCCAGTTCATCCCAATCGAGTTTGCCTTCGACCGGCCGGAACTTCGCCTGCGGCAGAATGGTGGGTTTGATGATGCCTACCTGTTTTGCAACGGCCAGACCGCTGCGCAGAATGACCTGGTTTTCGGCAATCACGGTCACCGTGGCCCCGGTGATGGCGTCCAGGCCGATCACGCCCTGATCCGGCCGGCCGGCGCCCACTTCGATCTTGGAACCCACAAACTTGCCGAGATACTGTTTGACGAACTTGGTCAGCTCCAATTCCGGGATTCCCAACAGCAGGATCGGCTCGGAGTGCCGCAGCACCCGGACACCGGTGACGATACCCTTGGTATCCATGCCAATCAGGGTCACGACAGGTTTGCCTGAGTAGGCGGGGATGTCGACGATGTCAGTGGACAGAAATACGTAACCGAGCAGCGTGCGATCGTCTTTCCCGCCATGGTCGCTTTTCTTGCGCTGGTAGGCCTCGACATAAGCTGGCTTGCCCATGCGGTGTGAAAAGCTGTCGGCGCCTGGCAGCACATCCTTGCACGGGACGTACGCGCAGAGGTCCGGATCGGTGGACAACTGTGCGGGCAGCGGCGCCTCATAACTTCCACTTCCGCCGGCGGCCAGTCCCCACGCGCAGAATAGGTAAAACCCCGCCAGGAAGCGGGTGAAAAAACCGGGAAGACACGTCATGAAAGAATCCGAAAGCCTCGATACACCCGCTCGTAACACGCTCAAAAAAGGCAGCGTCCTTGCGGACGCTGATTGATTACCCGGAGTTTCTCGTGAGTGTGCTGTAGCAATACCCATTCCCTACTCGGGGAAAGGCATCATTTCTCACGCCTCGACAATCATGCGGCTACGCATTTCTAGGTGCAATGCATGACAGAAGTTGGTGCAGTAACACCAGTAGACGCCTGGTTTGTCGACCGTGAACGTGACCGACTTGGTTTCCAGTGGATTGACGATGAACTGGATGTCATATTTTGGAATGGCGAAGCCATGGGTCAGGTCTTCCACCTTGTCATGGTTGGTCAGGATGATGGTCACTTCATCGCCCTTCTTGAGCTTGAATTCCCGCAGACTGAAGGCCGGCGCCTGGCTGATGAGCTTGACGGTCACCTTTTTCCCATTGCGGAAAACGCCTGAATCCTTGGGATCCTTCACCGCCAGCGGGAACTCGTCGAGGTTATAGACCTGACGCGTCTTGATGATGTCACGGCGGACGATAATCGAATCGTGCGGCTCCGAGTACACCGAGTGGTCGGCCACCAGCTTCATCTTGTCGCCGCTGATGTCGATCAACTGCGCGGTCTCGGCATGGAGCGGACCCACGGGCAGAAAACGGTCCTTGGAGAACTTGTTGTCCGAAAGGAAGAAGTGGCCATCTGCTTCCTTCGTTTCGCCCATCGAGGTGAAGCCATGACCTGGCTGATAATGCACGTCGATACGGTCCAGTACCACCTTGGCATTCTTGTCGCCCTTGAACGCCTTGATCGCTGCTTCCACGTTCCACTTCACGATCTGGCTATCGAGGAACAGCGTGGTGTAAGCATTGCCCTTGTTGTCGTACCCGGTATGCAGCGGTCCGAGGCCGATCTCGGGTTCGGCGACCACCGCATCGCGAGGCTTGGCCAGTTCGCCGTCAAACCATTTCAGTACCAGGGCGTGTTCGATCACCGAAGCCGTCGGCGAAAGCTTGCCGGCACAGGCATAGTATTTTCCGTCCGGGCTGATGTTCACACCGTGCGGGTTCTTCGGGATGGGCACATAGCAGGTCAGCGCGGTTTTCGGATCCTGGTTGGAAGCTCTCCTGCCATCCACTACCGGCACTTTTGAGCTGCCGATGGTGCTCACCTTGCCGGCCTTCACGGCTTCTTCAATGCGGGCCACATTGAAGAACAGGCAGGCATCCATTTCCGCTGACATAGTGTCTTCGTAATGAATGCCCATCTCGGTGTTGTACTGGTTGGTTGCCGCCAGCTTGCCGTCGTAGGAACTCGCCACCAGGTCGCAGTTTCCGTCGATCAACACCTGCCAGCGCACGTCCATGGTGTTGGAATCGACACACGTGAACAGCGACTTGTACTTGCTGCCGTCTTCCATGTCGCGCCCATCGTTGGGCAGCGGTATCGAGAACTCGGAGCCACAGAACACGCGGGTGGTGTGATTGATGTTGGGGTCAACCGGATCGCGTTTGTCAGGAAAGGTGCCATGAAAGCCCTGGATGTTAGGCAGTTCGATGATCTTGTCGCATTCCATGGTGTCCATGCGGACACGCGCCAGACGGCTATGGATCTTGTCGTTCACGAACATGTATTTGCCATCGTAGGTGCCGTCGGCATAGGTCTGGTGCACGTGGTGCGTATCACCGGTGGTGTATTTCGGCGTGCCGTTGGGCTTGGTGCCGAGGATGGCCTTGGATTCGTTGGTTACGCCCCAGCCTACCAGGGCATCCATGTTGAAGACAGGGATGCGCTTCAGCTCGCGGCCGGACGGCAGGCCGTAGATGCGTACCTCGCCCGAATGGCCGCCACTGGAAAATGAGTAATATTCATCGAGTTTGCCAGGCGGCACCTCGTACTTGCTGGAGCCGGTCGCCTCTGCGCTGGTGGTCGGAGCACCGGCGCCAGCGGTGGGGGCCGATTCCTTCTTGTTGCAGGCTGACAGGCCCACTGAAAGTCCTACACCGGAAAGACTCACCAGTGCGGTGGTGCCCAGAAATTTTCGGCGATTCAGATCCGGCTGGGTGTCGAGTGTTTTGATGTCGTCCTGTGTCATGATTGCCTGGCTCCCTATATCAAGTTAACGGCTATCTATCGATTCGTAGATAGATAGCTGCTATCCGAATCGTTAAAAAATGGCGGGGATGGATCTGCCCGCTACTGCGTCAATATGTCGCATCCGAAGATTAGCAAATATAAAGATAGGCAAGTCTATTTATTTGGGCGGGGCTTGATGGCAAATTCCCGTGTACCCATCGGTCCTTGCTGCAGAGCAATGGGGGAGGCAAGCGTTAACTATATGTTTAATGAAGAATAAAATTGAACGGGGCGATTTTGCGCAGGGCTTATACCTCTTTGGAGGTACAACTTAATATCAGACTGCCGACGCCGCCTGGCGCAGCGGTAAACATGAACTTGAACGCTGTTTTGGCCCATATGCGCTGCTGCGTATATAGGTCGGCGTATTGGCTCGGTATCTGAAGCTGGAGAAAGTTTAATTCCCATTAAACAACAGATATAAGCACCTACTGCATGGAGAAAACGAGTGATCCGACTGCTGGGGAATAAACTGCAAAACTCGCTGCTGCTGCGCCTGGGCGGCATGTTTGTCGCCATCACCGTGCTGGCGGTGGCCAGCATGTCCACGTCATGGATGGTGGCGGAAACCACCCAGGGCAGCGGCCAGGCGATCAACGTGGCCGGTAGCCTGCGGATGCAGAGCTGGCGCATGGCTTCAATTTACCAGCGTCTCCAGAAAAACGAGGTTCCCGAACTCCGGGCAAGCCTGCAACAGGCGATTATCCGGTTTGAACGCGATCTGAAATCCGACCTCATCCTGGCCGTCCTGCCGGACGATGAAACCGCTTCCCTCAAGCAGGTTTACCGGCAGGTCGTCAGCAGCTGGCATACGCAAATCAAATCCGGCCTGGTCGATCCGCCAGCCGCGTCCGCCACGACGGTTGCAGACCCGGCTGTGCTGGATCAAATCCCCGCCTTCGTCGCCCGTATCAATGACCTGGTCAAACAGATCGAGGATGCCGCCGAAGCCAAAATCCTGGTCATGCGCGTCATCCTCGGCGCGGCGGTCGTTGCCACGCTGCTCGTGGTGATTCTGTCCATTTATCTGGTCAACCACATCCTGGTCCACCCGCTGCGCGGCCTGCTGGATCTCGCCGACCAGATCGGTCAGGGTAATCTGGCAATACGCACCGACCTGACGGGAGAAGATGAAATCGGACGGCTGGGACAGGCTTTCAACCATATGGCGGAAGACCTCTCCAAGCTGTACCAGAATCTAGAAACGCGGGTGGAGGAGAAGACCGCCGAACTGACCATCGCCAACCGTTCGCTGGAGCTGCTTTATCACTCGATCGCGCGGCTGTATAACGGCCCGGTGGCGCCGGACACCTACGCCATCTTGCTGAAGGACCTGGAAAATGTGCTGGGCATCGGCCACGGACAGGCTTGCCTGGTCGAGGCCGGAGCGTCGCACGCACGGGTCATTGCGACGACGCTGGAGCCCGCGCACGGCGACATCGATGTGTGCGGGTTCTTGAGTTGCGCCGAATGTCTGGCCAACCCGACTCTGGCCGTGCATGCCCTTGATAATGGCCGTCGCGTGCTGTCGCTGCCGCTGCAGGATACCGAGCACCATTACGGCGTGCTGCAACTGGAGATGCCGCCCGGAAAGGAACTGGCGCTCTGGCAGACCCAGTTGCTGGAGGCGCTGTCGCGCCATATCGGCATTGCCATCGGCACCGCGCGGCGGGCCGAGCAAAGCCGCCGGCTGTCGCTGCTGGAAGAGCGTGCGGCGCTGGCGCGCGAACTGCACGACTCGCTGGCGCAGTCGCTGGCCTACATGAAAATCCAGGTCAGCCGCCTCAAGCCGCTGTTGCCGCCGCCCGACCCGGCGCAGATCCACCCAGGGTCGGTCGGCGCGGCCAGCGAAGTGCTGGCCGAACTGCGCGAAGGCCTCAACAGCGCCTATCGCCAGCTGCGCGAACTGCTCACCACCTTCCGCCTGCGCATCGAGGGCGAGGGACTGGCGGCTGCGCTGAACAAGACCGTGGCAGAATTCGCCGGCCGGGGCGATATCCCCATCGCGCTTGAGGCCCATCTGGCGGGTTGTACGCTCAGCCCCAACGAGGAAATCCATGCCCTGCAGATCGTCCGCGAGGCGCTGTCCAACGTACTTAACCACGCTCAGGCCAAGCAGGCCGAGGTCAAGCTGCTGTGCAACAGCGACGGCTCGGTGTCGGCCACCATTACTGACGATGGCATCGGCGTGCGGCAAAGCGCGGGCGTGCATCATTACGGCATGACCATCATGGACGAGCGGGCCAAACATCTGGGCGGCCAGTTGAGCGTCGAAAACCTGCCTGCATTGGGCACCCGCGTAACCCTGCACTTCATGCCGGCCAGCCGGCGCGAGGCCGTCATTCCGATTCACCCTGTACAGCTCCACGACGCATGAACCCACTCGAACCCCAGAGCCTCCTGATCATCGACGACCATCCGCTGTTTCGCAAAGGGGTGATCCAGCTGATCCAGGCCACGCCCGAATTCCGCCTGGTGGGCGAGGCTCCCAGCGGCAAGGACGGCATGGCGCTCGCGCGCAGCCTGCTCCCCGACATGATCCTGCTCGACCTCAACATGAAGGACATGAGCGGGATCGAAGTGCTGAAAACGCTGAAGGACGAGGGGCTCGATGCGCGCATCATCATGCTGACCGTGTCCGATCACGCCGACGACCTGATGGCCGCGCTGCAGACCGGCGCCGACGGCTACCTGCTGAAGGACATGGAGCCGGAAGACCTGATGCAGCAACTGGTCGAGGCGGCGCACGGCAAGGTCACCATCAGCGAACGCCTGACGCAATTGCTGGTGGCGTCGCTGCGCGAAAAAAACCGTCCCCCGAGCCTGGCCGAAGCCGGGCTGACCGAGCAGGAAAACCGCATCCTAGAACACCTGATCGACGGTAAGAGCAACAAGCTGATCGCCCGTGACATGAACATCGCCGAAGGCACGGTAAAAGTTCACGTCAAGCACCTTTTGAAGAAACTCAACCTGCGCTCGCGCGTGGAAGCGGCGGTATGGGCGGATCGCTGCCGCCGTCAGAACAAGACCTGAATGCCGGCAGTGGTCGGCATGCTCCCGGGCTAAAATGCCGCCATGATTCCTCGTTCCTGTTCCTCCTCATGACCGCTTTCATTGCAGTCGGCATTGGCGCGGCGCTCGGCGCCTGGTTGCGCTGGGGGCTGGGCCTGTGGCTCAACCCGATGTTTCCGGGCCTGCCGCTGGGCACCCTGGCCGCCAACCTGACCGGTGGCTATTTCATCGGCCTGGTCATCGCCTGGTTTGCCGAACACCCAGGCGTGCCGCCCGAGGCGCGCCTGTTCCTGATTACCGGCCTGCTCGGCGGACTGACCACCTTTTCCACCTTTTCCGCCGAAGTTGTCAGCGCGCTGATGCGCGGTCTCTGGGTCACCGGCGGCCTGATCGCCTTCACCCACATGACCGGCTCATTCCTTGCGACCGGGATGGGTTTTTACAGCATGAGACTATTTAAATGAACGTTGTGTGCCTGCAAATTTTTGTCACCGAAGCCAGCCGGCATAACGGCAAGCTCACCTATGAATGGCTGTTCGATACCGCCCAGGCCATCGGCATGGGCGGCGGTTCCGCGTTCCAGGCCATTGCCGGCCTAGGCCGGCATGGTCGCCACGATGCCGGTTTTTTCGAGCTGGCCGGACAGATGCCTGTCGTAGTCGAGTTTTTTGTCGAACCGGCCATCGCCGATCGCCTGCTGCAGGAAATCGGTGCGGCCGGCCTGAAACTGGTCTACACCCGGATGCCCGCCGAAATCGGCATCACGGGCTGACTTCTGACAGCTGAATCGTGCTCGACCAACTGATCCTGTTCGTCGCCTCGCTGGCGGCGAATTTTTTTTCGGCCCTGTCGGGTGGCGGCGCTGGGTTGATCCAGTTCCCCATGCTGATTTTTCTGGGCCTGAGTTTCGGTACCGCGCTCGCCACCCACAAGATCGCCAGCGTCGCGCTGGGTCTCGGTGCCACGTTGCGGCACCTCAAGGAATCGCATCTCGAACGCCGCTTCTCGCTGATCATCCTTGGCGCCGGGCTGCCCGGCGTGGTGCTGGGCGCGCTCACCATCCTGCACATACCCGAACGCGCCGCTACCCTGGCGCTTGGCGTGCTGACGCTGGGGCTGGGGCTGTATTCGGTGTTCAAGCCCCGGCTCGGCATGGACCATGCCCCGCAAAACCAGCAGGGCAGGGCGTTGATCGGCGGCATGGCCGGGCTGTTCGTGGTTGGTTTTCTCAACGGCTCGATCACCAGCGGCACCGGCCTGTTTCTCACCATCTGGCTGATCCGCTATTTCGGCCTCGACTACACCCGCGCCGTCGCCTACACGCTGATCCTGTGCGGTCTGGTGTGGAATGGTACCGGTGCGCTGGTGCTCGGCGTCATCGGCACCGTGGCGTGGGGCTGGATGCCTGCGCTGCTGGCCGGCTCGATCATCGGCGGCTACCTCGGCAGCCACCTGGCGATCAAGAAGGGCAACCTGTGGATCAAGCGCGCGTTTGAAATCGTCACCATCCTGATCGGCCTGAAGCTGGTCTTTGGCTAGTCGTCGCTGAGGTGAATCCGATTGCGGCCGCCGAGCTTGGCTTTATATAGAGCCTGGTCGGCGGCCTTGATCAGTGCGTCCCCGCTTTGGGCCAGCGGATAGGTGGCGATGCCGGCGCTGACGGTGGTCAGAAAGTGACTGTCGCCATGCGGGTGATGGATTTGCGAGAAGTCGTGGCGGATGCGTTCCATGATGGAAAACGCCTGTTCCTCATCGGCATGGGGCAGGCCGATGAGGAACTCTTCGCCGCCGTAGCGGCAGATCATGTCGTGCTTGCGCAGGCGCTGCTTGAGCAGCCACGACAGGCTGCGGATGACCTGGTCTCCGGTGGGGTGGCCGTAGCGGTCGTTGACCTGCTTGAAATGGTCGATGTCCAGCATCACCACGGACAGGAACCCGCCCTCGTGCACGATGCCGGACAACAGGACTTCCAGCATGTTTTTGCCGCTGGAGTGGTTGAGCAGGCCGGTCAGGCTGTCGTGGTACATCGAGCGCCGCAATGCGCGGTAACGCTCGATCTTGCTCTTGACGATGGTGTTGAGGAACACCGGGTTGAATGGCTTGGTGAGGAAGTGATCGCCGCCCAGCCGCATGGCGTCGACCTGCAGCGCGACGTTGGTTTCGCCCGACAGATAGACGATCGGGATGCTGAGAAATTCGCAGTGCTGGCGGATGATGCGCGCGACTTCGACGCCGGTGCAGTTGGGCATGTACATGTCCATCAGGATCAGGTCCGGATTGAACTGCTTGAGTGCGTTGAGGGTTTCGCGCGGGTCGTTGACGATGTGCGATTCGATCTGGATTTCGGCCAGGCTGCGATGGATGAGGTGGCTGGCCGTCTTGGAGTCCTCAACGATCAGCACGCGGTAGGCTTCCTGATCGTGGCGCTCGTTCAGCTCCATGATGTGCTCGACGATGGCGTGCGTGGGTCGGCCCTTGAGCAGGCAGCTGTCGCTGCCGCTCTTGAGCGCCTGCTGCAATTGTCCAAAGTCGGATTCGACCTCGAGGCAGATCAGCTGCCCCATCGCAAACTGTTGCCGCAGCGCCTGGATGCGTTCGTGCCATTCGGCCTCGGGCAGGCTGCTCATGTCGAGCAGCAGCAACGGCGGTGTATCAGCGTTGTCCGCCATGGGTTGATCCCAGGTGCTGAATTCGGTCGTCATGCCGAAATAGCCCAGTTGCAGCAGCAGGTCGGCCCAGGCGTCCGGATCGTCCCCGATCAGCCAGGCCTGGACGCTGCGCATGCTCTGCGGCGCGATGACGACAGGGTCGCGGGTCAGGGTTTCGAGACTGTTGTGGGCACGCGCGGCGGTCAGCCGGGCCAGTTCGTTGATGCGTGCGTTCAGGTCATCCTGGTCTGCTTGCGGCAAAGGGTGCGTGACATCCTGCGCAAAGTGCGCAAGCGAAACCTGTTCAAGCTGGTGACTGGCGTGATGCAGTGCGGCGATGCCCTTGTCGATCAGGAATTCGGTAAAACTGTTGATTGAGATCGCCAGTTCGACGAAGTTTTCTACATTGGGAGTCGCCAGGTAACGCTGCCAGGTATCGGTCAGGACCTTGTTTTTTTGCAGCAGCGCTTCGGGCGAACAGAGCATTTGGATTCCATGCCCTTGGGTTCGAGTGGGCAGTTATAAAACTGTTTTATGAGTTTGGCGCGTTTGACATTATAAACAGTACTGCATGCGGCGTGAACGCAATTCAGGCGGCGAACGCCTTCAATGGCCACGTTGGCGGCCTGTGCTGTGATATCTTCAAAGCTGGTTTGGGAGGTTCAAGCGTGTTCAAAAAACAGTGGCCGGCGTTTGTGCTGGCATTCGTATTGCCGCTCGTGGCGGTGTTCTGGTGGTGGGGCGGGTTCAGTCCGGTGAGCGT
>NCHD01000015.1 GCA_002257045.1 Hydrogenophilales bacterium 16-61-112
GAAGAAAAGCTCATGCACGAGCTTGAACGCGCCTTCGATATTTGCCATGGCTGTCGTCGTTGCGTGTCGCTGTGTACGGCTTTTCCGACGCTGTTCGACCTGATCGACGAATCGTCGACGCTGGAAGTCGACGGCGTGGCCAAACCCGATTTCTGGAAAGTGGTCGACGAATGCTATTTGTGCGACCTCTGCTACATGACCAAGTGCCCCTACGTGCCGCCGCATCCGTGGAATCTCGATTTTCCGCACACCATGCTGCGCGCCAAGGCCGTCAAATTCCAGAAAGGCGGAACCAGCTTCCGCGACAAATTGCTCTCATCGACCGATGCGATGGGCAAGCTCTCCTCGATTCCCGTGGTGGTGCAGGCCGTGAACGCCAGCCTGAAGAGCAAGCCGATCCGCAAGTTGGTCGACAGCGTGCTGCATATCCACCCTGATCGCCAGTTGCCCGAATACGACAGCGCAAAATTCCGTTCGACGGCCAGGCCGCGCGGCGATTTCGCGGTGAAAGCCGGCGTCAAAACACCCGGCAAGGTCGCGATCTATGCGACCTGTTATGTGAACTACAACGAGCCGGGTATCGGCCACGATCTGCTGAAGCTGCTCGCGCACAACGAAATCCCCGCTGTGCTGGTCGAGAAAGAAGCTTGCTGCGGCATGCCAAAACTCGAGTTGGGCGATCTCGATGCGGTTCAGACGCTGAAGGAAGTCAATATCCCGCATCTGGCCAAGCTCGCGCATGAAGGCTACGCGATCCTTACAGCGGTGCCTTCCTGCACGTTGATGTACAAGCAGGAACTGCCGCTGATGTTCCCGGACGACGCCGATGTGCAGGCCGTCAAGGAGGCCATGTGGGATCCATTCGAATACCTGATGGCGCGCAATGTTGACGGCCTGTTGAAAACCGATTTCAAGGCGCAGCTTGGCAAGGTCGCCTATCACGTACCGTGTCACCAGCGGGTGCAGAACATCGGCAACAAGACACGTGACGCCTTGCAGCTGGCCGGCGCCAAGGTGACGATGGTCGAGCGTTGTTCAGGTCACGACGGCACCTGGGGCGTGAAGAGCGAGTACTTCGACAAGTCGATGAAAATCGGCAAAGCGGTGTTTCGCCAGATGGCTGAGCCGCAACCTGACTATGTCAGTTCGGACTGCGCGATTGCCGCGCGTCACATCCTGCAGGGGATGGGAGAAGGCGCCACCGCCCAGAAGCAGCACCCGATCACGCTGATGCGCATTGCGTACGGTCTTGAATAACTTTTTGAGCAAGGAGAGCAACATGCCGCACATCACCCGTGAAAGCCTGATGAGCCTGGAAAGCTACGCCAAGGTTCGCCCGGCCTATCGCAGCGACATGATCGCGCACAAGAAAAATCGTTCCGTGATGCTGGGCGAGCACGTGACGCTGATTTTTGAAGATGAAAAAACCATGCGTTACCAGATACAGGAAATGCTGCGCGCCGAGCGTACTTTCGAGGATGCGGGCATCCAGGATGAACTCGATGCCTACAACCCGCTGATTCCGGATGGCAGCAACTGGAAAGCCACCATGATGATCGAGTATCCCGACCCTGACGAGCGCCAGGTCGCCTTGGCAAAGCTTAAGGGAATCGAGGAGCGTGTGTGGGTACGGGTGGGCGACCATGCCCGCAGCTATGCCATCGCGGATGAGGACATGGAACGCGAAAATGCGGAAAAAACCTCGGCGGTGCATTTTCTGCGTTTTGAGCTCGAGACCTCCTCGATAGCTGCCGCCAAATCAGGTGCGGCCATCCAGATGGGGGTCGACCTGGCTGCTTATCCAGTTGACGGAATCACGCTGACTGAAAACGTACGTGCCGCGTTGCTGGCTGATCTGGCGTGAGTTAACGGGCGCTACGCACCAGGATTCGGGTGTGGTGATTGCTCCTTCGTCGGCAGACATTGTTGACGTGAAGCAGGACGGCTTGATGAAATAAAAAACGGCAACGCCAATGTGTTGCCGTTTTACTGCACCCGGCCGCAATTCGGGTTTGATTCTATTCTGATAGTTGCCATTCACTCCAATGGCAGCATGCCATTCAAAAGCGTTATTTCATCCACGTGGCTCCCCATTTATATAAATATCCGACATCCCCTGGATGGGGTTGATTACGTGCGCTTGCATATGGGCGAAGACATTTTTGGGCGGAGTCCATAAAATGGCAGACATGAAAAAACTCCTGATGTTTGCAATGTGTTTTCCCCTGCTTGGCCATGCTGAATGGGGGGAAGTTGAGCGGGACTTTGAAGCAGACAAGCCGTGGCTGGAGACAGAGGCACAACTCCCTGCATACCCCAAGGCAGAGAATCTGCTTCCTTTCAGGGTTTCTCCTGTGAGTCGTAACCGCTATTTCATCGATTCCACTTCGATTAGCGTTGGCGGGGACGGCGTGATTCGCTATACGCTCGTGATCGACGCGGC
The DNA here is from genome assembly GCA_002257045.1 of Hydrogenophilales bacterium 16-61-112. Classification (GTDB taxonomy): domain Bacteria; phylum Pseudomonadota; class Gammaproteobacteria; order Burkholderiales; family Thiobacillaceae; genus Thiobacillus. Next base: position 2,444 of record NCHD01000015.1, read on the forward strand.
GGGTGGGGCAAAAAATGTCTCGTTCGAGGGGTTGCGCTGTGAATCTGGCGAATACCGCTTGTATGCCCACGGGCATCCTGACGGCACCTGGTCAAAAGCGCGCAGTGCTGGCTGGGCAGCGATTAAATTTCGTTCCCAGCTTTCTTATCAGAAAGCCTTGTTTGAAGAGCATTTCTGCCCTGATGGCTTGTCGGTCAGGAATAGCCAGGAAGCCATAGCCCGTTTGCGTCAGGCGGCACGATGAACGCTTCGATTGTCAAACAGGCCCGGCGCATTGTCGTCAAGGTAGGGTCCAGCCTGGTCACCGCCGACGGGCGCGGACTCGATCATGCTGCGCTGGCACGCTGGGCCGAGCAAATTGCTGCGCTCGCGGCGCAAGGCAAGGAAGTCGTGCTGGTGTCTTCCGGAGCTATCGCGGAGGGCATTGCGCGCCTGGGGTGGAGCAAGCGACCCAAGGCCGTCAACGAATTGCAGGCCGCCGCTGCGGTGGGTCAGATGGGCCTGGTGCAGGCGTACGAGTCGATTTTTCGCACCCATGGACTGCACGCTGCGCAGGTGCTGCTTACCCACGAAGATCTGGCTGATCGCACGCGCTATCTGAATGCGCGTTCCACCCTGCGCACGCTGCTGGAATTGAAAGTGGTGCCGATCATCAACGAAAACGACACCGTGGCCACCGATGAAATTCGACTGGGTGACAACGACACGCTGGGCGCATTGGTGACGAATCTGATCGAAGCAGATTGCCTGATTATTCTGACTGACCAGACCGGTTTGTATACCGCCGACCCGCGTCGCGATGTCACCGCGACGCTGATAAGCGATGCCCATGCAGGCGACCCTGAACTTGAACGCATGGCGGGCGGAGCGGGCAGTAGCGTAGGCACGGGCGGCATGCTGACCAAGATTCTCGCTGCCAAGCGTGCGGCGCGCAGTGGCGCGCACACGGTCATTTGCAGCGGACGCGAGGACAGGGTGTTGTTGCGCCTCGCCGCAGGTGAGGCGATCGGCAGTCAGCTGGTGGCACGCCAAGCGCCGCTCGCCGCGCGGCGTCAGTGGCTGGCAGACCATCTGCAGTTGCATGGCGGCGTGGTGCTGGACGAGGGAGCGGTGCGCGCATTGCGCGATGAAGGCAAGAGCCTGTTGCCGGTCGGAGTGAAAAGCATAGTCGGAGAGTTTGAACGGGGTGAAGTGGTGGCTGTGATCGATATCAGTGGACGTGAAATCGCGCGCGGGCTGGCTAATTACAGTGCCAGCGAGGCCCGCCGGATTGCGGGCAAGCCGAGCAGTGCGATCGAGACCGAACTGGGTTATATCGATGAGCCCGAGCTGATCCATCGCGATAATCTGGTGCTGCTGGCATGAGCGTGACACTGGACCTGATGCGCCACGGCGAGCCGGTTGGCGGGCGTAAATATCGGGGGCAGATCGACGATCCCCTGTCAGAAAAAGGCTGGGCGCAGATGCGCGCGGCCGTAGGGAATCAGGCGCCTTGGACGCGAATTGTGTCTTCTCCTTTAATGCGCTGCCGCAGCTTTTCGGAGTCGATAGCCGGGCGTCACAATCTGCCGCTCGCTTTTGATTCCCGGTTGCAGGAAGTCGGATTTGGGGTGTGGGAAGGCAAGACAGCTGTCGAAATCGAAGAGGAGACCCCGGGTACGCTGGCACGATTCAAGGCCGATCCCGTTCATGCGCGCCCGGAAGGCGCTGAACCGCTGGCGGCATTTCAGGCACGGGTGGCTGCAGGACTGGAGACGGTTGTGGCCACCAGCCAGGATCAGCATGTGCTGGTGGTCGGGCATGCCGGCGTAGTGCGCATGGCGCTTGCCTGGGCTCTGCATATCCCTTTGCAATATGCCTATCGGATTGAGGTGGCGAGTGCCTCGTTAACCCGCCTGCGCTTCAGTAAAGGTCACGCGAGCCTGATCTTTCATGGCGGAAGTCTGCCAGGGCAGTGACTCGTTCCCTTATAGCGTGGCTCTGTTTGCTGCTGGCGTTGCCTGCACAGGCAGCGATGATCCGGGTCATTGACGATGCAGGGCAGACTCTCGAGTTTTCCCATCCGCCGCAGCGCATTATTTCGCTTACACCACACCTCACTGAGCTCCTGTTTGCCGTTGGCGCGGGCTCGCAGGTGGTGGGGGTAGACAGCGCCAGCGACTATCCGCCAGCTGCATTGAAGCTGCCCCGTGTTGGTGATTACAGCCGGATTGGTTTCGAACGGATTCTGGCACTCAAGCCTGATTTGATAGTCGTTTGGATGGACGGCAACCGTGCGGCGGATATTCATGGCCTGAAAAAGATGGGCTTGCCGATATTGCAGACCCGTGCCACCCGGCTCAGCGACGTCGCACACCTGTTGCGTTTGTTGGGTCGCGCGACGGGACATGGTTTGACGGGAGAGTTGGCTGCACGGGATTTCATTTCGCGCCTGGCTGCATTGCAGGCGCCAAGCCTGGGGCGCCCTCCGCTTAGGGTGTTTTATCAGGTGTGGGATCGTCCGCTGATGACGGTGGGCGGTACCCACTGGATCAGCGATGTCTTGACGCTATGCGGCGCGCGCAATGTGTTTTCAGACTTGCACGGGCTGTCACCGGTTGTCTCGCGAGAAGCCGTGTTGCAGCGTGCGCCCGAGGTGATCTTGGGCGGTAGCGACAGCCCCGACATGCGCGCGCAATGGCAGCATTTTCCTGGGCTTCCCGCAGTCAAGAACGGAGCGTTTGTGCGTATCGACGCAGATCGGCTACACCGCCCAACGCCACGTTTGGTAGAGGGCGTGGCAAGCCTGTGTCAAGCGCTCAAGCCTGTCCTGGATCAATCAAGTCAGCGTTGACGCGAAGTCGCAGGCTTGCGGTTGGGACAGTTTTCCTTGATGCAGTCAGCGTAAATTTGCAGGGAGTGATCGTGGATGGCGAAGCCGCGTTCCTTGGCGATACGATGTTGCCGTTTCTCGATTTCGGCGTCGATAAATTCTTCAACTTTTCCGCATTGCAGGCAGACCAGATGATCATGGTGATCGCCATGGTTGAGTTCGAATACGGCCTTGTCGCTATCGAAATGATGGCGCATTAACAGGCCCGCCTGCTCGAATTGCGTGAGCACGCGATACACCGTGGCCAACCCAATATCCTGGCCGTCGTCGGTAAGCAGGCGATAAACCTCCTCGGCAGTCATATGCCTTTTGTTGCTTTGCTCGAATAAATCGAGGATTTTCAGGCGTGGCAGCGTGGCCTTAAGACCGATGTTTTTGAGGTCGGAAGGGTTGCTCAAAGGAGGCTCCAAGAACGGGAACATGAATACGTTATGATACGTCTTTTAACCCCCCGCCCTATCCCTTTCGGCTTCTTGGCTATGCGTCGTTTTTTGTTTTCCATTTTGTTTTTCAGTCTGCTTGCCGGTTGTTCGGCCATCCAGAAAATTGGCCCTCACCGTATTGACGTGCAGCAGGGGAATGCGCTTGATCCAGAAAGTGTCTCTCGCCTGAAACCTGGTCTGAGCCGTTCGCAAGTCCGGTTTTTGTTGGGTACGCCATTGGTGGTCGATCCTTTCCACAATGATCGCTGGGATTACGTATACGTGTTTTACGAAGCGGGAAAACTCGTCGAGCAAAAGCGCATCACTCTGTTTTTTGAAGGCGATACGCTTGCACGCATCGAAGGCGACGTGCCTGCCGCCGTGCCGGCGGCTCAAGCCTCCGACCCCCTTCCGTCGGTAGATGACAAGTCCATGCCGGTCGCGAAACCGGTTGTGACTGTCCCGGTTTCATCGCTGGCAGATCCGGCCTCGAAGTCATCCTCCACGCCGAGCAGTATCGTCCAACCGTTGCCCAGCCCGAAAAACGCGCCTGAATATGTCGATCCGCGTCTGCCCGCCGAGCCAGGCCTGTCACCTGATAGCGGAACGGTGGTTTTGCCTGAAAGTCAGCCATGACTGTGCGGATTGCGATTGCAGGGGTGTCTGGACGGATGGGGCGCGCGTTGATTGAGGCGGTCGCAGCGGATGCGAACTGCGCCCTGCACGCCGCGATAGACCGGCCGGCAAGCCCTTTACTGGGTGTTGACCCCGGCGCAGCCTGGGGTGTGGCCAGCAGCGTGCGGGTAACCGACTTGCCTGCCGATGCCCTGCAAGGCGCACAGGTGTTGATCGACTTCACCCGCCCGGAAGCAAGCCTGAATTACCTGGATGCGTGCGTGAATGCTGGCGTACCCCTTGTCATTGGCACGACGGGATTTGATGAACAGGGCAAAGCCAACATTGCGGCTGCAGCGCGTCACATCCCTGTTGTTTTTGCCCCGAATATGAGCGTCGGCGTCAATCTGCTGATGAAATTGGCAGAGATTGCGGCACAAGTGCTGGAGGACGGGTACGACATTGAAGTCATCGAAGCCCATCATCGGCACAAGGTAGACGCGCCTTCCGGAACGGCGCTGGGTCTGGGGCAGGCTGTTGCGGGAGCCCTTGGTCGTGATCTCGCACAGTGTGCTGTATATGGTCGCGAGGGAGTGACGGGTGAGCGTGACCCTCAAACCATTGGTTTTGCCACGGTGCGGGGCGGCGATATCGTGGGAGATCATACGTTGCTTTTCGCGGGTGTCGGCGAGCGGGTCGAACTCACGCACAAGGCAAGCAGTCGCGCGACCTTTGCACAAGGTGCGCTGCGCGCAGCCAAATGGCTGCAAGGGCGGGCGCCTGGCCTGTATGACATGCGCGATGTGCTTAGTCTCAAGTAAGTAACCTCAGGAAACGCTATGAACGTTGTCAAAGTATTCAGCACAGGAACATGTCCGATTTGCGTCAAGACCAAAGCTTTTTTGGATAAACGCGGAATCGGATACGATGAAGTTCGTATCGACCTCGATCACGAAGCGATGAAAGAATTTTCCGTGGTCACGAATGGCGCACGCACGGTTCCGCAGATCGTGATCAAGGGGAAATGCATCGGTGGTTTTACTGAGTTGACCGAACTCGATATGGATGGTGAACTCGATCATCTCCAGCCTTGAGTGACCGTTTGAGGACGCCTGAAGGCGTTGCTGGACGTTGAAGCAGGTGCTCAATTCGGCTACAATCCAGAAATTAAAATTCAGGCGGGTTGCGAAAGCGGCCCGCCTGAATTTTGTCACCTGCTTCCGGAGTCTCACTTGTCACGTAACCAGCCCGCCATCCTTGTTTTAGCTGACGGTTCGGTATTTCGCGGCCTCTCAGTTGGTGTCGATGGAATGGCAATCGGCGAAGTGGTGTTCAACACTGCAATGACCGGTTATCAGGAAATTCTCACTGATCCCTCATATTCACGTCAGATCGTTACGTTGACCTATCCGCATATTGGCAATAGCGGCATCAATACCGAAGACGTCGAAGCGGACCGTATTCACGCAGCGGGTCTGGTCGTGCGCGATGTGCCGCGCCTGCATTCGAATTTTCGCGCAAGTCAGTCACTTCGGGATTACCTGAAAAATCAGAATATCGTTGCGATTGCGGACATCGATACACGACGCCTGACCCGTGTGTTACGGGAAAAGGGCGCACAAAGCGGTTGCGTCATGGCGGGTAATGTGGATGAGGCGGCAGCGCTTGAAGTTGCACAGGGATTTCCAGGTTTGACCGGTATGGACCTGGCCAAGGTGGTCAGTGTGTCGGCCGCCTACGACTGGAGCGAAACCGAGTGGCGACTGGGGCGTGGCTACGGCAAACAGGACGCGCCGCGTTTTCATGTGGTCGCGTTCGACTATGGCGTCAAGCGCAACATCCTGCGCATGCTGGCTGAACGCGGCTGCCGTCTGACCGTGCTGCCTGCAACCGCTTCTGCGACCGATGTGCTGGCGCTGAAGCCGGATGGCGTGTTCCTTTCCAATGGCCCCGGTGACCCCGAGCCCTGCGATTACGCGATCCGTGCAATTGCCGAACTGGTCGCGGCAAAAATCCCGGTATTCGGTATTTGTCTCGGTCACCAGTTGCTCGCGCTTGCTTCGGGCGCCAAGACCGCGAAAATGAAATTCGGCCACCATGGCGCGAATCACCCGGTCAAGGATCTCGATAGCGGACGGGTGGTGATCACCAGCCAGAACCACGGCTTCGCGGTGGATGCTTCGACCCTGCCGGCCAATCTGCGCAGCACCCACGTTTCACTGTTCGATGGTTCGTTACAGGGCATTGCCCGCACCGATGCGCCGGCATTTAGCTTTCAGGGTCATCCCGAAGCCAGTCCCGGCCCGCACGACGTGAGTTATCTGTTCGACCGATTTATCCAATTGATGGCCGATCACGCCCCGGTATCCTGACCATGCCTAAGCGCACAGACCTCAAAAGCATTCTCATCATCGGCGCCGGCCCCATCGTCATCGGGCAGGCGTGCGAGTTCGACTACTCCGGCGCGCAGGCGTGCAAGGCCCTACGCGAAGAGGGTTACAAAGTCATTCTCGTCAACAGCAATCCGGCGACGATCATGACTGATCCGGATATGGCGGATGTCACCTATATCGAACCGATCACCTGGCAGATCGTCGAGAAGATCATTGCCAAGGAGCGCCCCGATGCGCTGTTGCCGACCATGGGGGGACAGACCGCGCTCAACTGTGCGCTTGATCTGGCCAAGCATGGCGTGCTGGAAAAATACGCCGTCGAGATGATCGGCGCCTCGAAGGATGCGATCGACAAGGCTGAGGACCGCGAAAAGTTCAAGCACGCAATGACCAAAATCGGTCTTGCTTCTGCACGCTCGTCGATTGCGCACAGCATGGAGGAGGCCTTGCAGGTGCAGGCCGCATTGGGCTTCCCATCGATCATCCGTCCGTCGTTCACCATGGGGGGATCGGGTGGCGGCATCGCTTACAACCGCGATGAGTTCATCGCCATCTGCGAACGTGGACTCGAAGCCTCCCCGACCAAGGAACTGTTGATCGAAGAATCGCTGCTCGGCTGGAAAGAGTACGAGATGGAGGTGGTGCGCGATCGCAATGACAACTGCATCATCATCTGTTCGATCGAGAACTTCGACCCGATGGGCGTGCACACGGGCGACTCCATCACGGTTGCGCCGGCGCAGACGCTGACCGACAAGGAATACCAGATCATGCGCAATGCCTCGCTGGCCGTGCTGCGTGAAATTGGCGTGGAAACGGGCGGCTCCAACGTGCAGTTCTCCATCAACCCGGTGGACGGGCGCATGGTGGTGATCGAAATGAATCCGCGGGTATCGCGCTCTTCGGCGCTGGCGTCGAAGGCAACGGGTTTCCCGATCGCCAAGGTTGCCGCCAAACTGGCGGTCGGATACACACTCGACGAGTTGCAGAACGACATCACCGGCGGTGCGACCCCGGCATCGTTCGAGCCGTCGATCGATTATGTCGTCACCAAGATTCCGCGCTTTGCCTTCGAGAAATTCCCGCAGGCCGATGACCGCCTGACCACCCAGATGAAATCGGTGGGCGAGGTGATGGCCATCGGCCGCAGTTTCCAGGAGTCATTGCAAAAGGCTTTGCGCGGGCTCGAAGTGGGCGTGGATGGTTTCGACCCGAAGACGACAGATCGCGACGAAATCGAATCCGAACTGATGTCGCCAGGGCCCGAGCGGATCTGGTATGTCGCCGATGCTTTCCGCGTTGGCATGAGTCAGGCTGAGATCTTCGATCACTCGAAAATCGACCCCTGGTTTCTCGATCAGATCCAGCAACTGATCGAGATGGAGACCTCGCTTGCAGGTCGCGCCTTGTCCGACATCGGCCGTGATGAATTGCGCCAACTGAAGCGCGCCGGCTTCGCCGATCGTCGCTTGGCCAAACTGCTAAGTACCGACCAGCACGCGGTGCGTGCGCAACGTGCCGCTCTGGCGATTCATCCGGTCTACAAACGGGTCGACACCTGCGCGGCGGAGTTCGCCACGCAGACCGCTTACATGTATTCAACGTATGAGGAAGAGTGCGAGTCTGCGCCTTCCAATGCGAAGAAAATCATGGTGCTCGGCGGCGGACCGAACCGCATCGGCCAGGGAATCGAGTTCGATTATTGCTGCGTGCATGCTGCGCTGGCGCTGCGCGAAAATGGTTTCGAAACCATCATGGTCAACTGCAATCCGGAGACCGTTTCAACCGATTACGATACGTCCGATCGCCTCTATTTCGAGCCACTTACGCTGGAAGATGTGCTTGAAATCGTGCGTATCGAAAAGCCTTTTGGCGTGATCGTGCAATATGGTGGCCAGACGCCGCTGAAGCTGGCGCGCGATCTTGAGCGCAACGGCGTGCCCATCATCGGTACCAGCCCCGACATGATCGATGCTGCGGAAGACCGCGAGCGTTTCCAGAACATGCTGCATGAACTGGGTTTGAAACAGCCGCCAAACCGCACCGCGCGAGACCCTGAAAGTGCGATTCGCATGGCCGAGGAAATCGGCTATCCGCTGGTGGTGCGCCCCAGCTATGTACTCGGTGGTCGTGCAATGGAAATCGTCCGCGAGGAAGCCGATCTGCGTCGCTACATGACCGAGGCGGTGAAGGTGTCGAACAAGTCTCCGGTTCTGCTGGACCGTTTTCTGAACGATGCGATCGAGGTTGACGTCGACGCCTTGTCGGATGGCGAACAGGTCGTAATTGGCGGCATCATGCAGCACATCGAGCAGGCTGGCGTGCATTCGGGCGACTCCGCATGCTCATTGCCACCTTACAGCCTGTCTGCGGACGTGCAGGATGAATTGCGGCGGCAGACGGTCGCGATGGCCAAGGCGCTCAAGGTCGTCGGCCTGATGAACGTGCAGTTTGCAATTCAGGGCGACACGGTCTATGTACTGGAAGTCAATCCGCGCGCATCGCGCACCGTGCCTTATGTCTCCAAGGCGATCGGCGCGCCGCTGGCGAAGATTGCAGCGCGGGCAATGGCTGGCATTTCCCTGAAGTCGCAAGGCTTTGAAAAGGAAATCATTCCCCCGTACTACTCGGTGAAAGAGGCCGTTTTCCCGTTCCGTAAATTTCCGGGTGTGGACACCATCCTGGGCCCGGAAATGAAGTCGACCGGCGAAGTGATGGGTATAGGCGATAATTTCGGCGAGGCTTTTGTCAAGTCGCAGATGGGGGCCAGTTCCGACTTGCCCAAGCCTGGAGGGCGGGCATTTGTCAGCGTGCGTGCCGGCGACCGTGCCGTGGTCATCGAACTTGCCCAGGCACTGAGGGATTTGGGCTTTTCGCTGGTAGCGACGCGTGGCACCGCCCAGGCAATCGAGGCGGCCGGCATTCCCGTTTCGGTAGTCAACAAGGTCAAGGAAGGTCGTCCGCATATTGTCGACATGATCAAGAACGGCGATATCGACTTCATTGTCAATATCGTGGAAGACAAGAAGGCCGTGAAGGACTCCTACACCATCCGTGCTGAAGCGCTGGTGCGACGGGTTGTGTATTTCACCACCCTTGCAGGAGCGCATGCGGCTTGTATGGGCATGCAGCACGGCAAGGAACTCGAAGTGTATTCCCTGCAGGCGCTGCATCAGCGTTTGCATTGAATCAAATCAGCACTGAACTGAAAAAGGTAAGCTAGTGGCTAAAGTACCCCTCACCGTCGTAGGCGCGGAAAAACTTCGCGTTGAATTGCAGCATCTGAAAAGTGTTGAACGTCCTGCCGTGATCCAGGCGATTGCCGAGGCCCGCGCTCAGGGCGACCTGTCGGAAAATGCTGAATACGATGCTGCCAAGGAAAAACAAGGTTTCATCGAAGGGCGCATCGCCGACTGTGAAGGCAAGCTGTCCAACGCACAAATCATTGATCCGACACAGCTTGATGCTGAAGGCCGCATCGTTTTCGGAGCGACGGTCGAGCTGGAAGAGCTAGGATCCGGAAATACTGTTACTTATCAAATTGTTGGCGAAGACGAGGCAGATATCAAGCAGGGAAAAATTTCCGTTTCGTCGCCGATTGCCCGTGCCTTGATTGGCAAATATGCTGGTGACAGCGTGGATGTCCAGGCGCCCGGCGGTGTTCGGCAGTACGAAGTGCTTGACGTCATTTACAAATAAACAATGCGTCGATTCTGGGATGGTCTTGCAGGCGTGTCGCTGGTACTTTGGATCGGCGGCATGTGGGCAATAGGCTATGTTGCCGCACCGGTATTGTTTGCAAACCTGGCCGATAAGCAGTTAGCTGGCTTGTTGGCGGGAAAGCTATTTGAAGTGGTGGCGTGGATCGCAATAGCCGTGTCGGTATATTTGTTGATTTATCGCGTAGCCCGAGAAGGCGCCGCTGCGCTTAAAACGCTATTCTTTTGGGTCGTGCTGTTGATGCTGGGGTTAACCCTGGCTGCACATTTGGGCATCCAGCCCATTATGCAAAGTCTCAAAAACCAGGCGATGCCACATGCTGTCATGCAAAGTGTATTTGCCGATCGCTTCGCCCGTTGGCACGGTGTTTCAAGCATTCTTTACCTGATTCAGAGCGCATTGGGCTTGCTGCTGGTCTGGCGCTCCGGAATCTCACGATAGTTTGTCCGCAAATCGTCACTGGGGCAGGGCGATAACAGGTTTGCTGCTTGGACGATAAATCACCAATACTTTTCCAATTTGTTGGACTGACGCTGCGCTGGTTGAGGTACAGATTTCAGCCATCCAAGTGCGACGTGTGTCCAAGTCATCGCTCGCTGCTTTGATTTTGACCAGTTCATGTGCATTCAGGGCTAATTCAATTTCCTTCAAAACCGCTGGCGTCAAACCCTGATTTCCGATCATGACGACCGCTTGGCGGTTATGGGCCAGTCCCTTGAGATATTGTCGTTGTGTGGTGGTAAGTGTTTTCATGCGTATTCCCTAAAACTGAGCAAGGATTGTAGCTGATAGCGATGGGCCAGAAACCGAAGCGAACCAAATCGGGCAGTGCCTGGATGCATGAGCATGTAACCGATCCTTACGTTAAAAAGGCACAGTTGGATGGCTACCGATCTCGGGCCGCCTATAAATTACTGGATATCGATAAACGGGATCAGTTGTTACGCCCAGGAATGACCATCGTTGATTTGGGTGCGGCTCCCGGCAGTTGGTGCCAGGTAGCGGTTCAAAAACTTAAAAAGCAGGGCAGGGTGCTGGCGATCGATTTATTGCCCGTGGCCGCATTGCCCGGGGTCGACAGCTTTGAAGGTGACTTCACTGAACCGGAAGCCTTGCATTGGCTGGAAGAAAAGTTGAAATCCCGGCAAATCGACCTTGTGTTGAGCGATATGGCACCCAATATGAGTGGCGTGATGCTAAGCGACCAGGCACGGCATTACGAGTTGTGTGAGTTGGCATTGGAATTTGCAGTCGATTGGCTGAAACCAAATGGGGCATTTCTAGTCAAAGCTTTTCAAGGCGTTGGCTTTGAGGGCTTTCGTGGACAAATGCGCTTGGCCTTTGAGAAGGTTGATATCCGTAAACCAGACTCGTCGCGTGACCGGAGTAATGAGATTTATCTGTTAGGGCGCAACCCGCACAAGAGTCAGTCGGTAGCCGTTGACGCATCCGTGACAAGTTCGCAAGACTAGGCTTAGAATGAGTCTAAATGTTTGCCTCGATTAAATGTGCTGAACCAGGCACGAAGGAGTGATTGTTGAACAACTTGCCTAAAAATATTGCTATCTGGCTGATTGTCGCCGTTGTCTTGATGACGGTGTTTAATCAGTTTGGCGCACAGCGCACGGCCCAGACCCAGCTACCCTACTCGAAGTTCATTGAAGAGGTGCGCGCGCAGCAAATTACCAAGGTCGTAATCGAAGGCAATGTGCTTAAAGGCGAGCGCAGCGATGGCCAGCGCTTCACCAGCTATGCGCCGACCGATCCCTATATGGTGTCGGATCTACTCAAAAACGGCGTGTCGGTTGAAGCCAAACCCGAGGAGCAGCCATCTTTCCTGATGAGCCTGTTTATTTCCTGGTTCCCTATGCTGTTGCTGATCGGTGTGTGGATATTCTTCATGCGCCAGATGCAGGGTGGCGGCAAAGGCGGCGCTTTCTCGTTTGGAAAAAGCCGGGCTCGTTTGCTGGACGAAAATACCAATCCGGTAACGTTCGCAGATGTGGCTGGCTGCGACGAAGCCAAGGAAGATGTATCCGAGCTGGTCGATTTCCTGAAAGACCCCACCAAATTCCAGAAACTGGGGGGAAGAATTCCGCGCGGCGTGCTTTTGGTTGGTTCGCCTGGTACGGGTAAAACCCTTCTGGCTCGTGCGATCGCCGGTGAGGCAAAGGTGCCGTTCTACAGTATTTCCGGATCTGATTTTGTCGAGATGTTCGTCGGTGTTGGCGCATCGCGCGTGCGTGACATGTTTGAGCAGGCCAAGAAAAGCGCTCCCTGCATTATTTTCATCGATGAGATTGATGCTGTGGGTCGCCAGCGTGGTGCGGGCTTGGGTGGCGGCAACGACGAGCGGGAGCAGACCCTGAATCAACTGTTGGTTGAAATGGATGGTTTTGAAGGGGTGAGTGGTGTCATTGTGATTGCCGCGACCAATCGTCCTGATGTACTTGACCCTGCTTTACTGCGCCCTGGCCGTTTTGACCGTCAGGTAGTGGTCGGATTGCCCGACATCCGTGGCCGTGAGCAGATTTTGATGGTTCATATGCGCAAGGTACCTGTCGCACCTGATGTGCGCGCCGATATTCTTGCGCGGGGCACACCGGGCATGTCTGGGGCTGATCTCGCCAACCTGGTCAACGAGGCGGCATTGTTCGCCGCTCGAAGCAACAAACGTCTGGTTGATATGGATGATTTTGAGCGGGCCAAGGACAAGATATTCATGGGCGCTGAGCGTAAGTCCATGGTGATCACACTTGAAGACAAGAAAAAAACGGCCTATCACGAGTCGGGGCATGCGGTGATCGGGATGACCTTGCCGGGTTGCGACCCGGTGCATAAAGTGACGGTGATTCCGCGTGGTCGCGCGCTGGGTGTGACGATGTCGTTGCCCGAAACCGATCGGTTCAGTTTGTATCAGGATCAGATGCTGGCGCAGATTAGCATGCTGTTTGGAGGCAGGGTGGCGGAAGAAATTTTCGTCGGCAGTATTTCGACTGGTGCATCGAATGACTTTGAGCGTGCCACCAGCATTGCGCGAGACATGGTGACCCGTTACGGCATGTCGGCCGCATTGGGTCCAATGGTGTACGGTGAAAATGAAGGCGAAGTATTCCTTGGGCGTTCGGTGACGACGCACAAGAACATGAGCGAAACCACCATGCAAAAGGTGGATGCTGAAATTCGCCGCATTCTTGACGAGCAGTACGCGTTGGCGACGAAAATCCTGACCGAGAGCCGTGACAAAGTCGAGGCAATGACCGCTGCGTTGCTGGAATATGAAACCATTGATGCGGACCAGATTGGCGACATCATGGCCGGCCGTCCTGTGCGTCCCCCCAAACCGTCAGCTACGCCTCAGCCACCGGTGAGCGGTGGCGATAAACCAAGTGCGCCAGCACCAACCGTTCAGCCCGCACAAGAGGCATAAGTATCGAGTCCACCTGCTTGCCGAAGCAGGCACTACAATAGAGGAGCTTTGGCTCCTCTATTTTTATGTCCGTACTTCACGCAGGGCCGCACCGTCTCTCGCTGCTCAAGCCGCTCATCATGGGTATTGTCAACACCACACCGGACTCATTTTCGGATGGCGGGCATTGTCTGGATGCTCAGTCGGCCATTCGACATGCGTTGCAACTTCAGGAGGAAGGGGCTGACATTCTTGATGTTGGTGGAGAATCAACACGTCCGGGTGCGGCACTTGTGCCTGCAGATGAAGAGAGGCGGCGCGTGCTGCCTGTCATCAGCGAGTTGGTGCGCCAAGGGTGTGTGGTGTCTGTCGACACAAAAAAGCCGGAAGTGATGCGGGCGGCGCTGGATGTTGGCGCGGCCATGGTGAACGATGTGATGGCCCTGCAGGCGCAGGGCGCGCTGGAGACAGTGGCCGCATCCGGCGCGGCGGTGTGTTTGATGCATATGCAGGGCGACCCTCAAACCATGCAGCGAGTGCCGTCTTACGTCAATGTGATAGAGGAAGTGCAGTTTTTTTTACAGGAAAGAGTGCGAATTTGTGAGGCGTCAGGCATCTTGCGTAAGCGGTTGTTGATTGATCCGGGGTTTGGTTTTGGTAAAACTCTGCAACACAATCTGCAGTTGCTTAAACATTTGGATCGCCTGCAGGTTTTAGGCATACCGGTACTGGCCGGGTTGTCACGCAAGTCGATTCTGGGCCAGTTGACTGGCCGTGAGTCGGGTCAACGGGAGTTTGCCGGTGTGGCAGCGCATTTGATCGCAGTTGCGCATGGTGCACGAGTGCTGCGTGTGCATCAGGTATCGGCCATGCGGGATGCGCTGGCTATTTGGAATGCAGTGGAGGAGACATAAAAATGGGACGTAAATATTTTGGTACAGACGGTGTGCGGGGACGAGTGGGTGAATTGCCCATTACGCCTGAGTTCGTCATGCGTTTGGGCTACGCTGCCGGACAGGTTTTGGTGGCTGACCGTGGCAGCCTGCCTCCGAACCAGCATCCGACAGTGCTGATCGGCAAAGACACCCGAATTTCCGGCTACATGCTTGAAGCCGCGCTTGAGGCCGGCTTTACCGCCGCCGGAGTGAATGTGTTGATGACCGGGCCGATGCCTACGCCAGCGGTGGCCTATCTGACGCGCGCCTTGCGGCTTCAGGCTGGAGTGGTGATATCTGCTTCGCATAATCCTTTTGAAGATAATGGAATCAAGTTTTTTTCTGCCAACGGGCAAAAGCTGCCGGATAGCGTGGAAGAAGCGATCGAGGCAAGGCTAGACTACCCCATCGTTACCGTTGAGGCACGGCAACTGGGGCGCGCAAGACGCATGGAGGATGCCGCCGCGCGATATATCGAGTTCTGCAAAAGCACTTATCCTAACCATCTCGACCTGCGCGGGATGAGAATCGTTGTCGACTGTGCGCATGGCGCCACTTATCACATTGCGCCGCACGTTTTACATGAGTTGGGTGCCGAGGTGATTGCCATCGGCAATGAGCCTAATGGCTTCAATATCAACGACAAGTGTGGTGCAACTTACACCAAGACCCTGTCGGAAGCGGTGCGCACCCATCGCGCCGATCTGGGCATTGCGCTGGATGGCGATGGCGATCGTTTGATGATGGCCGACGCGCAAGGCAGGATTTACGATGGCGACCAGCTGGTTTATGTCATCGCTCGTCATCGCATACAAAGCGGCTATATGAAAGGTGGCGTGGTCGGAACCTTGATGACCAATCTTGGAACTGAGCATGCACTTGGGCGCGCCCAGGTTCCGTTTGAGCGCGCCAAGGTGGGGGACCGCTATGTGATGGAACGCTTGCTTGCCAACGGCTGGACGCTGGGCGGTGAAACCTCGGGTCATATCCTGTGTCTGGACAAGCACACCACGGGCGATGGCATTGTGTCCGCCCTGCAGGTATTGCGCGCGCTGCGTGAAACAGGCGAGACGCTTGATGCCGTTACGGCCGATCTGGAAACCTATCCGCAGGTCATGATCAATGTGCCGATCGCCAAGAGCTTCAAGCTGGACAGCTCCGCTGCCGTGGGGGCCTCGGTTGCTCAAGCGGAACAGGTTTTGAACGGCACTGGCCGGATAGTTTTGCGTGCATCAGGGACCGAGCCGTTGATTCGGGTGATGGTGGAAGGACGTGATGCCGATCAGGTTCGTCAGACGGCTGAAACCATTGCAGAGGTGGTTAGACAGGCTGCAACGCTGGCCTGATCCCCAGAAAGCCAGTTACCCATCCTGAAATATAACTGTAATATTTCGTCGGTAATATGACAGCGTCGCCCATGCGGCAATGTCTATTACAACTGGAGAAAAACATGCAAACACTCAATAAAATGGCTCAGGGCGCGTTGGTCGCAGCAGTGGGTCTGGCCTTCTCGGTTAGTGCGATTGCCGCTGATATTACCGGCGCAGGCGCTACCTTCCCCTATGCTGTTTATACCAAGTGGGCAGAAGCCTACCAGGCTGCGGCCGGTCAAAAGGTCAACTATCAAGGCATTGGATCGTCTGGTGGTGTCAAGCAAATCAAGGCCAAGACGGTCGATTTCGCGGGTAGCGATGCGCCTGTTCCCGAGGCGGATCTGGATGCGCTGCATTTGATCCAGGTGCCGACTGTAATGGGCGGCGTAACCATTGTCATGAACGTTCCCGGCGTTGCATCCGGCAAGCTGAAGCTGGATGGCGCAACTGCTGCTGACATTTTCCGCGGTGCCATCACCAAATGGAATGCACCCGCTATTGCCAAATTGAATCCTGGTCTGGCATTGCCGGATATGGCCATTACCGTCGCGCACCGCTCGGATGGTTCCGGCACGACTTACGCCTTTACTAACTACCTGGCCAAGCAATCGACTGATTTCAAACGTGATGTTGGCGCCGGCAACACGGTGAACTGGCCTTCCAATGCGCTGGGCGGCAAGGGCAACCCGGGTGTTGCAGCAAACGTGCAGAAGATCAAGGGCACGATCGGTTATGTGGATATTGCCGATGCAATGAAAAACAACATGAGCTTCGTTGCGCTGAAAAACAAGGCTGGAAACTACATTGTGCCGAACCAGGATTCCGTAGCCGACGCTGCTGCGGGCGCAAACTTCAAGGTCAAGGGCATGGCGCCCGACCTGCTGGATCAAACGCATAAAAACGCTTGGCCCATCACCAGCGCCACCTACATGCTGGCATATGAAAAGGGCAGCGATGCTGCCAAGCAAAAAGGCGTCGTCGACTTCTTTACCTGGTCTTTGAACAACGGTCAAAAAATGGCTGAGTCACTAGGCTTTGTGGCCCTGCCTCCCAGCGTTGTGAAGATGGTCGAAGCAGAGATGAAAAATATCAAGTAATTAATAAGAATTGCCGGAAGTGTTCTTGCTTCCGGCAGTCTACGAAAGCGGCTACCTGACAGGGTGGCCTTTTTCGTAGATAACAAACCGAATTGACAGGCGCCTACCGTGAGCGAACACAGTACATTACCCGGACTCGATTTGCAGGCCGTGCAAATACGAAAATTTCGGTTGCAGGACAGGCTCTTTCATCTCGTCACCCAGTTGTTTGCCTTTCTTCTGCTGGCCGCGTTGTTGGGGATTCTGGTTTCGCTCGCGCTTGAGGCATGGCCCAGCATCAAGGAGTTCGGTCTGCCATTTTTGTGGACCAACGTCTGGAGCGTGCCGGATGACAAATATGGGGCGCTGGCTGCTATTTACGGTACGGTGGTGACCTCTGTTCTGGCCTTGTTGTTTGCGGTCCCGGTCAGTTTTGGCATCGCCTTTTATCTGACTGAGTCTTGTCCGCCCTGGTTGCGCCGTCCGCTGGGCACTGCGATCGAGTTGTTGGCAGGCATCCCCTCCATCGTTTATGGCATTTGGGGTCTGTTCATTTTTGCACCGTTATTTGCTGATCATATTCAACCGCCATTGCAGGCGCTGTTGGGTGATGTTCCTGTTATTGGCGGTTGGTTCTCCGGCCCGCCTATCGGTGTCGGCATCCTGACTGCCAGCATTGTGCTGGCAATGATGGTGATACCGTTTATCGCTTCGGTCATGCGTGATGTGTTCGATACGGTTCCGCACGTATTAAAAGAGTCGGCGTACGGAATTGGCTGTACCAAATGGGAAGTGATGCGCAACATCGTGCTGCCCTACACCCGGGTCGGCGTCATTGGCGGCATCATGCTTGGATTGGGTCGCGCGCTGGGCGAAACCATGGCGGTGACTTTCGTGATCGGCAATGCCAACCGCATCAACGGCAGTTTGTTTGCGCCGGGCACGTCGATTGCCTCCACGCTTGCGAACGAGTTTGGCGAAGCTGATCCCGGGCTTCACATCGCTTCGCTGTTCGAACTGGGGTTGGTGCTATTCATCATTACTTTTGTCGTGCTGGCGATTTCGCGTTGGCTTATCAGCCGCAGCATGGGCTCCGAAGGGTTGTAATTATGTTGAGTCTGTATAGCCGCCGACTCTGGGTCAACCGCATCGGTATTGCCTTGTCCATGGTTGCCATGAGCCTTGGACTGATTGTGCTGATGTGGATTTTATGGATCCTGTTTTCCAAGGGATTTGCCGCGCTCAGCCTCGACTTGTTTAGCCAGGACACACCGGCGCCAGGCTCCGAGGGGGGGGGGCTGCGCAATGCCATCGTCGGTAGTGGCCTGATTTTGTTGTTTTCGATGTTGATCGCGACCCCTGTGGGGATTCTGGCAGGCATCTATCTGGCTGAGTACGGGCGCATATCCAAGTTTGCGTCATTCACCCGTTTCATGACTGACATTATGCTGTCAGCGCCGTCTATCGTCATTGGTCTGTTTGTCTATGCGTTATTCGTAGCGACCACGGGTGGTTTTTCTGGCTGGGCGGGCTCGCTCGCACTGGCGTTGATTGCCATTCCGGTAGTCGTTCGCACGACTGAAAACATGCTTAAACTGGTGCCTACCAGTTTGCGCGAAGCGGCTTTCGCTGTAGGTGCGCCACGCTGGCAGGTTTCGCTCAAGATCACATTGCGCGCGGTAAAATCCGGTGTGGTGACGGGCGTGCTGTTGGCGATGGCGCGCATTACCGGTGAAACCGCGCCCTTGCTGTTTACAGCGCTAAACAATCAGTTCTTCAGCACCGATATGGCAGAACCGATGGGCAACCTGCCGGTCGTCATTTATCAGTTTGCGCTCAGTCCCTACGACAACTGGGTCAATCTGGCTTGGGGAGGAGCGTTGTTGATTGCCCTGTTTGTTCTGGCAATTAATATTGGCGTACGCGTTGCTTTCCGCAACAAAGATAAAAAATAGTCCGTACTTAACGAATCCCTACTCAACAAGCCATGCCCACCATGCCTAATCAAGCCGTTCCAACTGGCGAGAACGCTGCCCTGCAGATCCGTAATCTGGACTTTTTCTATGGCGATTACAAAGGGCTCAAGAACGTCAATCTGGACATTGCCGACAACAAGGTAACTGCCTTTATCGGTCCGTCCGGATGTGGTAAATCCACCTTGTTGCGAACTTTTAATCGGATGTATGACCTTTATCCGGGGCAGAGAGCCGAAGGTCAAATCATGTTTCACGGCAAAAACTTGCTGGACAAGGGGCAGGACGTGAACATGGTGCGAGCCAAAATTGGCATGGTGTTCCAGAAACCAACACCGTTTCCAATGACGATTTATGAAAACATTGCGTTTGGTGTGCGCTTGTACGAGCAACTGTCAAAAAGTGCGATGGACGATCGGGTCGAATGGGCGCTCAACAAGGCTGCTCTGTGGACCGAGGTAAAAGACAAGTTGCAGCAAAGTGGCTTGTCGCTCTCTGGCGGCCAGCAGCAGCGTTTATGCATCGCGCGCGCAGTGTCCGTCAAGCCTGAAATTGTGTTGTTGGACGAGCCGACTTCCGCGCTGGACCCGATATCAACCGCCAAAATTGAAGAACTCATCAACGAGCTTAAAAACGAATACACAATTGCCATCGTTACCCACAACATGCAGCAAGCTGCCCGGATATCTGATTTCACTGCCTTCATGTACTTGGGCGAATTGATTGAGTTCAATGAAACTGGAACGATTTTTATGCGGCCAGGTAAAAAACAGACTGAAGATTACATTACTGGCCGTTTTGGGTGATATTGCTGGTATTTTCCCCGTTACAGGTTGACCGTCCCGCACGATGCGCTTACCATCGCGGACTTTTGTCTGGCGGATCCACAATGCGAATGCGTAAGAAGCTCGTAGCCGGTAACTGGAAAATGCATGGCAGTCTGGCCGAAAATGCCGTCCTGCTGGCCGCACTCAAACCGGCTTTGGTTGGAGTGAACGCGGTGGTTTGTGTCCCTTTTCCCTACTTGGCGCAAGCGCAGACGATATTGAATGGATCGTCCATTGCCTGGGGTGCGCAGAACCTATCCGAGCACAATAAAGGCGCTTTCACTGGAGAGGTATCAGCTTCCATGCTGCTGGATTTTGGTTGCAGTTATGTGATCGTTGGCCACTCCGAACGTCGCAGCCTGTACGGTGAATCCGATGGGCTTGTTGCAGCTAAATATGTTGCTGCTCAGGCGGCTGGATTGACACCCATTTTGTGTGTGGGTGAATCCCTGGACGAGCGTGAATCGGGTGTAACCGAAGCGGTTGTTGCGCGCCAGCTGGATGCCGTGATCAAACTTGCCGGAGTGGATTCTTTTGCCGGCGCGATCGTGGCTTATGAGCCAGTGTGGGCCATTGGAACGGGCAAGACAGCTTCTCCTGAGCAGGCTCAAGCAGTACATGCGTTTATTCGTGGCAAGATTGCTGCCCTTGATCCGGATCTTGCGGGCCAGCTGATAATTCAATACGGGGGTAGCGTAAAGGCAGCGAATGCGGCAGAATTGATGGCTCAGCCCGATATTGATGGCGGTTTGATTGGCGGGGCCTCATTGGTTGCAGATGAGTTTGTGGCGATTTGCCAGGCAGCGGCCAAGTAAGAGTCAAGACATTATGGAAACACTGGTTTGGGTCGTACACATTATCGTTTCAATTGCTGTTATTGCGTTGGTGCTGCTTCAGCATGGCAAGGGAGCGGATATGGGGGCGGCATTTGGTAGTGGGTCGTCTGGTAGTCTGTTTGGGGCGACAGGTTCAGCAAACTTTCTGAGCCGCAGCACAGCGGTATTGGCAAGCCTGTTTTTCCTGACCAGCTTGGGGTTGGCGTATTTCGGTTTGCAGCAGCACAAGTCCAGTAGCGTGCTGGATTTGACTGTAGCTCCAGCAAAACCGGGGTTGCCACCTGCACCTGCACCCTTGCAAGGCGGTGGTTCCAAAGCAGCGGATATCCCGCAGTAAAATTTGTAAAGACCTCGTATTTATCTAGCAGTATTCAATCGGGCGCAAGCCCATTGGCCGTCGTGGTGGAATTGGTAGACACGCTATCTTGAGGGGGTAGTGACTTCGGTTGTGCGAGTTCGAGTCTCGCCGACGGCACCATCAAATTTCCTGATTTATTCATCAGTCAACAATGACTTGCCCCGCAAAGGGGCGCCGGAGGATCAGTGCTGGAGAATTACCTCCCCATTCTGTTGTTCATACTGGTCGGACTGGCTTTTGGTATCGGCCCGATCGTTGCAGGATCATTGCTGGCACCGAATCGCCCGGACAGCGAAAAACTCTCTCCTTATGAATGCGGCTTCGAGGCGTTTGAGGATGCACGCATGAAATTTGACGTGCGGTATTACCTCGTTGCCATCCTGTTCATCCTGTTCGATCTGGAAATTGCCTTTCTCTTTCCATGGGCGATTGTGCTGGAAGAAATCGGTATGGCCGGCTTCGTTTCCATGATGGTATTTCTCGGTATTCTGGTGATTGGTTTTATCTACGAGTGGATGAAGGGCGCACTGGAATGGGAGTAGGGCTGTTGAGTTCCTGGTCGATAGGGTCGCAACGCAGTATGCGGATCGACCCGACGAAAATGTGCGTCTGCAACGCACGGGCTGTGGGCCCCAGAGCAAAATTTTCGGCGGGGGCGGCATGAGCATCGAAGGCGTCCTTGAACAAGGCTTTGTCACGACCAAGGCTGATCAACTCATTAATTACATGCGCACCGGCTCAATGTGGCCGATGACCTTTGGTCTGGCTTGTTGCGCGGTTGAAATGATGCAGGCCGGTGCGTCACGCTATGACCTCGATCGTTTCGGGATCGTGTTCCGTCCGAGTCCGCGTCAGTCTGATGTCATGATTGTTGCCGGCACCCTATGCAATAAAATGGCCCCTGCACTGCGCAAGGTTTATGACCAGATGGCCGAGCCGCGCTGGGTGATTTCCATGGGTTCCTGTGCCAACGGCGGCGGGTATTACCATTACTCCTACTCGGTGGTGCGCGGCTGCGACCGCATCGTGCCGGTTGACATTTATGTCCCTGGATGTCCGCCTACTGCGGAAGCCTTGCTTTTCGGCATTATCCAGTTGCAGAACAAAATCAAGCGTACCAACACCATTGCCCGTTAAGAATTGATGACACAGACTGTGGAGGCCCTCTCTTTGTCGATTGAAACCGTGCTGGGCGATGCGTTGGCGCAGTCGTTTGTCCGTTTGGGAGAATTGACCCTGATTGTCAAAGCGCAGCATTACGCAGCAGCGATGCTTGCCTTGCGCGACCATCCCGAGTGCCGTTTTGAGCAACTGATTGATTTGTGTGGCATGGACTATTCCGGATTTGGCGGGGACGGTGAAAGGGAAGGTGCGCGTTTTGCGGTGGTGGTCCACCTGTTGTCAGTCTTGAACAATCAGCGCGTGCGCGTGCGCGTGTTCTGCCCAAATGATGATTTGCCGGTGGTGGCTTCGATGGTTGATATCTGGCCCGCCGCCAACTGGTTCGAGCGCGAAGCGTTCGACTTGTTCGGCATTGTGTTCGAGGGACATCCGGACTTGCGTCGCATATTGACCGACTATGGTTTTATCGGCCACCCGTTCCGCAAGGATTTCCCACTGACGGGCAATGTTGAAATGCGCTACGACCCAACCCAGCGGCGGGTGATTTACCAGCCGGTTTCGATTGAGCCGCGTGAGATCGTACCGCGCATCGTGCGTGACGAAAGCTATGGAGCGGGCCGCTGAACATGGCTGAAATCCGCAATTACACGATGAATTTCGGCCCGCAGCATCCGGCCGCGCACGGCGTGCTGCGTCTGGTGCTTGAACTCGACGGCGAGGTGATCCAGCGCGCCGACCCGCATATCGGCCTGCTGCATCGGGCCACCGAGAAACTGGCCGAGCACAAGACCTTCATCCAGTCGGTTCCTTACATGGATCGTCTCGACTATGTGTCGATGATGGTCAACGAACATGCCTATGTGATGGCAATCGAAAAGCTGCTCGGCATCCAGGTGCCCGAGCGTGCGCAGTACATCCGCGTGATGTTCGATGAAATCACCCGCGTGCTGAACCACCTGCTGTGGCTGGGTGCGCATGCGCTCGACGTCGGTGCGATGACAGTATTTCTGTATGCCTTCCGCGAACGCGAAGACCTGATGGATTGCTACGAAGCAGTGTCGGGTGCGCGACTGCACGCGGCCTACTATCGCCCCGGTGGCGTGTATCGCGACTTGCCTGACACGATGCCGCAATATCAGGCGCAACACACCCGCAATGCCGAAACCATGAAGTCGATGAATGCCAACCGCCAGGGTTCATTGCTCGACTTCATTGAGGATTTCACCCAGCGTTTCCCGACCTATGTTGATGAATACGAAACTCTGCTGACCGACAACCGTATCTGGAAACAGCGTACCGTCGGTATCGGGGTGGTGTCACCCGAACGCGCGCTGGCTCTGGGCTTCACCGGTCCAATGTTGCGTGGTTCAGGCGTGGAATGGGACCTGCGCAAGAAGCAGCCTTACGAAGTGTATGACCGCATGGATTTCGATATTCCGGTCGGTACCAACGGCGACTGCTACGACCGTTACCTGGTGCGCATCGAGGAGTTCCGGCAGTCCAACCGCATCATCAAGCAGTGCGTGGACTGGCTGCGCAAGAATCCTGGCC
This sequence comes from Hydrogenophilales bacterium 16-61-112, assembly GCA_002257045.1. Lineage (GTDB taxonomy): Bacteria > Pseudomonadota > Gammaproteobacteria > Burkholderiales > Thiobacillaceae > Thiobacillus. Next base: position 25,926 of record NCHD01000015.1, read on the forward strand.
CGGTCATTGTCGATAATCACAAGGTTGCACCCCCTTCACGGATCGACATGAAGCAGAATATGGAAGAACTGATCCATCATTTCAAACTCTTCACCGAAGGCATGCATGTTCCCGCAGGCGAGGCGTATGCCGCGGTTGAACATCCCAAGGGGGAGTTCGGTATTTACCTGGTATCGGATGGTGCAAACAAACCCTACCGCCTGAAAATCCGTGCGCCAGGGTATGCGCATCTGGCTGCGCTCGATGAAATGAGCCGGGGCCACATGATTGCCGACGTCGTCGCCATCATCGGCACGCAGGATATTGTTTTTGGGGAGATCGACCGCTGATGGCCAATCCCAATGTGAATGACAGCCTGCAGCTGAGTTCAGAATCCCTCGCGCTCATCGATCTGGAAATTGCCAAATATCCAGCTGAACACAAACAGTCAGCCGTGATGGGGGCGCTGCGTATTGTCCAGTCTGAAAAAGGTTGGCTCAGGCCCGAACTGATCGAGTACGTCGCGCAATATCTCGATATGCCGGCCATTGCGGCATACGAGGTTGCAACGTTCTACAACATGTACGACACCCGCTCGGTGGGGCGCAACAAAATCACGCTATGCACCAATCTACCGTGCGCCTTGATGGGTGCTAACGAGATCGCCGAGCATCTTAAAAACAAACTCGGCATCGGGTTTGGCGAAACCACTCAGGATGGTCGCTATACCCTGAAGGAAGGTGAGTGCATGGGCGCCTGCGGCGATGCGCCGATGTGCTTGCATAACAACCACACCATGCACACGCACCTGACGGCTGAAAAAATAGACGAACTGCTGGAGCAACTGAAATGAGTCTGCTCACGCCAAGCGTGAAGGTCTGTTCCTGGACACGGGAGTTGACCGATCCTGCTTCGCTCGCGACCTATGTTGCACACGGGGGTTATCAGGCACTGCGCCGAGTTATTACCGAAAAGGTGTCAGGCGATGACATCATCGCCCAGCTCAAGCTTTCTGCCTTGCGCGGACGAGGTGGCGCGGGTTTCCCCACCGGGCTCAAGTGGAGCTTCATGCCGCGCGCCTTTCCTGGCGACAAATATATCGTTTGCAACAGTGACGAAGGCGAGCCGGGTACGTTCAAGGATCGCGACATCATGCGTTACAACCCCCATCAGCTGATCGAAGGTATGGCGATCGCGGGGTATGTGCTGGGTGCAAAAGTCGGCTACAACTACATCCACGGCGAAATCTTTGACGTGTACGAATCCTTTGAGCGTGCGTTGGCCGAAGCGCGTGCAGCGGGGTATCTGGGCGACAGACTGTTCGGCACTGATTTCAGCTTTCAATTGCATGCGCACCATGGTTATGGCGCCTACATCTGTGGCGAAGAAACAGCCTTACTCGAATCGCTCGAGGGCAAAAAGGGCCAACCGCGCTTCAAGCCACCATTTCCGGCCAGCTTTGGACTTTATGGCAAGCCCACGACGATCAACAATACCGAGACCCTGGCGAGCGTGCCGTGGATCATGCAGCATGGTGGTCAGGCTGTCAGGCTTTTCTGGAACTGGGAAAGCCCAATAACGGCGGTTCCAAGCTGTTTTCGGTATCGGGACATGTCAACAAACCCGGCAATTACGAAGTGGCCCTGGGAACGCCGTTCAGTGAACTGCTGGCCATGGCGGGGGGCGTGCGAAACGGCCATAGATTGAAGGCGGTGATCCCTGGCGGGTCGTCTGCCCCCGTGTTGCCCGGCGCCATCATGATGGATTGCACGATGGACTTCGATTGCATCGCCAAGGCGGGTTCGATGTTGGGGTCTGGTGCGGTGATCGTGATGGACGAAACTGTCTGCATGGTGCGTGCGCTTGAGCGACTGTCCTATTTTTATCATGAAGAATCGTGTGGTCAATGCACACCTTGCCGCGAGGGAACCGGCTGGATGTATCGCATGATTCACCGCATCGAGCATGGTCAGGGTCGCCCCGACGATCTGGAACTGCTTAATAGCGTCGCAGGCAAAATTGGTGGCTATACCATTTGCGCGCTGGGTGACGCGGCAGCCATGCCGGTACAAAGTTTTCTCAAACATTTTGGCGATGAGTTCGCGTATCACGTCGAACACAAGCGCTGCATGGTCTGAACGATACAGGCGGAACACACTAGACAATGGCTACGCTCAATATCGAAATTGACGGACGTGCGCTTCAGGTCGAAAGCGGCGACACCATCATGGATGCAGCCAACCAGGCCGGCATCACGATTCCGCATTTCTGCTATCACAAGAAGCTTTCCATTGCCGCCAACTGCCGTATGTGTCTGGTGCAAGTGGAGAAGGCACCCAAGCCTCTGCCGGCTTGCGCCACGCCGGTGACGGATGGCATGAAAGTGCAAACCCGCTCGGATTACGCCATTAATGGCCAAAAGGCCGTGATGGAGTTCTTGTTGATCAACCACCCGCTCGACTGCCCGATTTGCGATCAGGGTGGCGAATGCACGCTGCAGGATCTGGCGGTGGGCTATGGCGCATCGTCATCCCGTTATCAGGAAGTCAAGCGTGTTGTGACCGAAAAAAACCTCGGCCCGCTGATTGCGACCGACATGACGCGCTGCATCCATTGCAGCCGCTGCGTGCGCTTTGGGCAGGAAATTGCCGGTGTCATGGAACTGGGCATGGCAGGGCGGGGCGAGCACACTGAGGTGATGCCTTTCCTGAAACATCAGGTGGCGTCCGAGTTGTCGGGCAACATCATCGATCTCTGCCCGGTTGGTGCACTCACGAGCAAACCCTTTCGGTACTCTGCCCGTGCCTGGGAACTGGGCCGGCGTTTATCGATCAGCCCGCACGACAGCCTGGGCTCGAACCTCACTGTGCACGTCAAGGACAACAAGGTAATGCGCGTCCTGCCGCACGAAAACGAAGACGTCAACGAATGCTGGTTGTCTGATCGCGACCGTTTCTCTTACGAAGGCCTGAATACGGCCGAGCGTCTGACCCAGCCGATGATCAAGCAGGGTGGGCAGTGGGTGGAGGCGACCTGGCAGGCCGCGCTCGAGTTTGTCGCGGACAAGCTGAAATCGATTCCCGCAGAGCAGGTCGGCGCCTTGTCGACCCCGTATCGCCCGGCAGAAGAGTTGTTTCTGTTGCAAAAACTGATGCGCGGCATGGGCAGCGGCAATGTCGATCATCGTCTTCGGCAGTCCGACTTTTCGCTGGATACCAAGGCGCACGGCGGCTTCTGGCTGGGCATGCCGGTGACCTACATGTCGCGCCTCAACCGCATGCTGGTCGTGGGCTCGAACCTGCGCAAGGACCATCCGCTGATGGCGCACCGCATCCGCGAATCGGTGCGCTGGTACGGCCAGCTCAACCTGATCAATGCGCACGAGGACGAATTCCTTGGCAAGGTACATGCCAAGCGCATCGTCGCGCCGTCGCAACTTGCCACCGCGCTGGCGGGCGTGTGTGTCGCGCTGGCCGAACTGAAGAACCTGCCGGTGCCCGACATCGCCGCGCAGGGGGTGGCAGACGAAACGGCACGCACGATGGCTGAGAGCCTCGCTGGCGGAGGCCAGGGTGCTTCCGGCGGAGAAGCGCGCGCCGTCTTTTTGGGCAACATGGCGCAGCACCATCCTGGTTATTCGCAACTCCACGCGCTGGCGCAGGCGGTGGCGAAACTCGCAGGCGCCAGCTTCGGTGTGCTGGGCGAGGCCGCCAACAGCGTCGGTGCTGTGGCCGTTGGGGCAATCCCGGTTTGCGGTCCGTTGGGGCAGCCGGCCGTCAAAGGGCTGAACGCGCAGCAGATGCTGGCGCAGCCCTTGCGCGCCTACCTGATGCTGGGCGTCGAGGCCGAGCTCGATACGCATGACCCGGTGACTGCGATGCAGAGCATCAACGCGGCAGAATTTGTCGTGGTGATGTCGCCGTACAAGGGCAAGTCGCTCGACTACGCTGATGTGCTGCTGCCGATCGCACCCTGGACTGAAACCTCGGGCACCTTCGTCAATACCGAAGGCCGGGTGCAGAGCTTCAATGCCGTGGTGAAACCGCTCGGCGAGACCCGCCCCGCATGGAAAGTGCTGCGTGTGCTGGGCAATCTGCTGGGCCTGGCCGGATTCGATCACAACGATTCAAAAGATGTTCTGCGCGATGCCTTGGGCGACACACCGATCGGCAATGTGCAGGCCTATCTGAATAATGAAATCAGCGGCGTGATGGCAGCCCCGGTACAGGCCATCTCGGGCCTCGAACGGGTGGCCGAAGTGCCGATTTATCAAACCGATGCGGTGGTGCGCCGCTCGCCTTCGCTGCAGATGACGCACGATGCCGCCCTGCCGGTGGCGCGCATGCACAGCCGGCTGATTGCAAAGCTGGGCCTGCAGGAAAACGGCCGCGTCTCGGTGCGCCAGACGTCATCCGCGCTGACCCTCAAAGTGCAGCGCGACGACCTGCTTCCCGATAACTGCGTGCGCATCCCGAGCGGACATCCGCTGACCGCAGGCCTTGGCCCGATGTTCGGTCCGATCACGGCGGAGCCGGTCTGATGCTGGATATGAGCCTGGACTGGGCCGCCATTCAAACCCTCGCCTGGACATTGCTCAAGATCATGGCGCTGGTGGTGCCGTTGATGCTCGGCGTGGCCTACCTCACCTATGCCGAACGCAAGATCATCGGCTGGATGCAAGTACGTATTGGCCCCAACCGCGTGGGATTCCAGGGGTTGCTGCAGCCGATTGCCGACGCGGTAAAACTGCTGATGAAGGAAATCATCATTCCTTCCGGCGCCAACAAGGGGCTGTTCATTCTCGGCCCCATCCTGGTGATTGCCCCGGCCCTCGCTGCATGGGCGGTGATTCCGTTTACCGACACGCTGGTGCTGGCTGATATCAACGCCGGCTTGCTGTACGTCATGGCGATTACCTCGATGGGTGTGTATGGCGTGATCGTCGCGGGCTGGGCATCCAACTCAAAATACGCCTTCCTTGGCGCGATGCGTTCTGCGGCGCAGATCGTGTCGTATGAAATCGCCATGGGCTTCGCTCTGGTGGGCGTGCTGATGGCGGCGCAGTCGCTCAACCTGACCGATATCGTGCAAGGGCAGACGGGCGGGTTGCACCAGTGGTATATCTGGCCGTTGTTTCCCTTGTTCATCGTTTATCTGATTGCCGGTGTGGCCGAGACCAACCGCGCGCCATTCGACGTTGCTGAGGGTGAATCCGAGATCGTCGCTGGCTTCCATGTCGAGTATTCCGGCATGGCCTTCGCGGTGTTCTTCCTGGCCGAATACGCCAACATGATTCTGGTTGCTGCGCTAACCACGTTGTTGTTTCTTGGTGGCTGGCTGTCGCCGGTGACTTTCCTGCCAGACGGTTTCATCTGGTGGCTGCTGAAAACCGGCTTTGTGCTGTTCCTGTTCCTATGGTTTCGTGCCACTTTCCCGCGCTATCGTTATGACCAGATCATGCGCCTGGGCTGGAAGGTGTTCATCCCCATCACCATCGTCTGGATCGTCGTCGTCAGTGGCATGATGCAGACGCCATATGGTTATCTCTTCCACTGAGCGCGCCATGAAACGCATTACGAATTTCCTGGGCAGTCTGCTTCTGATCGAATTGCTGCGTGGCATGATGCTCACCGGGCGTCACCTGTTCGCGCGCAAGATCACGGTGCAGTACCCGGAAGAGAAAACTCCGCAAAGCCCACGATTCCGCGGCCTGCATGCTTTGCGCCGCTACCCCAATGGTGAGGAGCGCTGCATCGCCTGCAAGCTGTGCGAGGCGGTCTGTCCCGCGCTCGCCATCACCATAGAATCGGAAAAGCGCGAAGACGGCACCCGCCGCACCACGCGCTACGACATCGATCTCACCAAATGCATATTTTGCGGATTCTGCGAGGAATCCTGTCCGGTCGATTCCATTGTGGAAACCCGCATCCTCGAATACCACGGTGAAAAACGTGGCGATCTCTATTACACCAAGCCCATGCTGCTGGCGATTGGCGATCAGCACGAAGCGCAAATAGCGAAAGACCGCGAATCCGACGCGAAATACCGTTGAGCCGACCACACCCATCATGACCTATACGACCGCGATCTTTTATTTCTTCGCAGCCATCCTGGTGTTTGCCGGGCTGCGTGTCATCACCGCGCGCAATCCGGTGCATGCCGCGTTATTTCTGGTTCTGGCCTTTTTTACCGCAGCGGGTTTGTGGATGCTGCTTGAGGCTGAATTTCTCGCCATTACGCTGGTGCTGGTGTATGTCGGCGCGGTGATGGTGCTGTTCCTGTTCGTGGTGATGATGCTCGACATCAACCTCGACAAGTTGCGTGAAGGGTTTTGGGATTACCTGCCGCTGGCGGGCTTCGTTTCGGTGTTGCTGATGGTCGAAATGGCGTTGATCCTAGGCAGCCGTCACTTCGGTCTTGAGGTGATGGGAACGCCTGTGCCGCATCCTGCTGACTACAGCAACACCAAGGAGCTTGGCCGCCTGCTTTATACCGATTACGTCTACGCGTTCGAGCTTGCTGCGGTGATCCTGCTGGTGGCGATCGTCGCAGCCATTGCCTTGACGCTGCGCCGCCGCAAGGACAGCAAATACATTGATCCGGCCGCGCAGGTGAGAGTGAAGCGCAACGACCGTTTGCGCATCATCAAGATGCAGGCTGTGAAGAAGCCGCAGGCCGGGGAGGGGGAGGCATGATTTCCCTGTCGCATTATCTGGTGCTGGGCGGCATCCTGTTCGCCATTGCCGTACTGGGCATTTTTCTTAACCGTAAGAACGTGATCATCCTGTTGATGGCGATCGAGCTGATGCTGCTGGCTGTGAACATGAATTTCATCGCGTTTTCGCATTATCTCGGCGACATCCACGGCCAGATATTTGTCTTCTTCATCCTCACCGTCGCCGCCGCGGAATCTGCCATTGGCCTGGCGATTCTGGTGGTGCTGTTCCGCAACTTGCACACGATCAACGTCGATGACCTCGACCACCTGAAAGGCTGATGCGGATGGACATGCAGATGCTCTATCTTATCGTGCCGCTGGCGCCATTGCTGGGCGCGATCGTTGCGGGCTTTTTCGGCAAACTGATCGGCCGTACTCTGTCGCATGTCGTCGCCATCGCAGGGGTGGCTGTGTCGCTCGCCGCTTCGGTGCTGGTGTTTCAGGACGTGCTCGCCGGCCACACCTACAACGGTTCGGTCTACACCTGGATGGTGCTGGGCGATCTGCGCTTCGAGGTCGGTTTCTTGATCGATTCGCTGACCACCATGATGATGCTGGTGGTGACCTTCGTATCGCTGATGGTACATATCTACACCATCGGCTACATGCACGACGACCCCGGCTACCAGCGTTTCTTCTCGTACATCTCGCTGTTCACCTTCTCGATGCTGATGCTGGTGATGAGCAACAACTTCCTTCAGCTGTTCTTTGGCTGGGAAGCGGTCGGTCTGGTGTCCTATCTGCTGATCGGCTTCTGGTACACCAAAGAGACAGCGATCTACGCCAACCTCAAGGCCTTCCTGGTCAACCGCGTCGGCGATTTCGGCTTCATCCTTGGCATCGGTCTGGTGCTGGCGCATTTTGGTTCGCTCGATTACGCGACGGTGTTTGCCAAAGCGCCTGAGTTGGCCAACGAAACAATTACGATCTGGTTCGATACGCCCTGGATGCTGATGAGCGTCATCGGCATCCTTCTATTTATCGGCGCGATGGGCAAGTCGGCACAGTTTCCGCTGCACGTCTGGCTGCCCGATTCGATGGAGGGTCCGACGCCGATCTCGGCGCTGATCCACGCCGCGACGATGGTGACCGCAGGTATTTTCATGGTGGCCCGCATGTCGCCGCTGTTCGAACTGTCCGATACGGCACTCAGCTTCATCATGATCATCGGCGCGATCACCGCGTTGTTCATGGGATTCCTTGGCATGGTGCAAAACGACATCAAGCGCGTGGTGGCCTATTCGACGCTGTCGCAGCTGGGCTACATGACGGTCGCGCTCGGCGCCTCCGCTTATTCTGTCGCAGTGTTCCATCTGATGACACACGCTTTCTTCAAGGCGCTGCTGTTCCTTGCCGCCGGTTCGGTCATCATCGCCATGCACCACAATCAGGACATCCGCTACATGGGCGGCCTGAAGAAATACATGCCGATCACCTGGATTACTTCTCTGATCGGCTCGCTGGCCTTGATCGGCACGCCTTTCCTGTCGGGTTTTTATTCCAAGGAAAGCATCATCGAGGCGGTCAAGCTGTCGACCCTGCCGGGTGCCGACATTGCCTACTGGGCGGTGCTGATTGGCGTATTCGTCACCGCCTTTTATTCCTTCCGCATGTACTTCCTGGTGTTCCACGGCAAGGAGCGTTTTCACAACGCGCATCATCATGATGCTGACAGTCACGGGCAGGATGATCATGGCCATCATGGTGGAACGCCGCACGAAACGCCGTGGGTGGTGACCGGCCCGCTGCTCGCACTGGCGTTGCCGTCACTGGCGATCGGCTACATGACCATCGAGCCGATGCTGTTTGGCGACTTCTTCGGCAACGCAATTTATGTCGCCGATCGCCATCCGGTGATGGTCGAGCTCAATCAGCATTTCCATGGCGCGATGGCGATGGGATTGCACGCGGTTACCACGCTGCCGTTCTGGCTGGCAGCCGCCGGCGTGGGGCTGTCGGCGTTCTTCTACCTCAAACGCCCGGATATTCCGGCGGCGATCCAGCAGCGTTTCAGCTTCATCCACAGCATGCTCGTCAACAAATACTGGTTCGATGAACTTTATAGCAAGCTGTTTGCCGGCGGCGCGCGTCTGCTGGGCGCTGGTCTGTGGCGTGGCGGCGACCAGGCCATCATCGACGGCGCGGTCAACGGCACTGCACGATTGGTCGAGCGCGCAGCCCGACTGCTGCGCGCCTTCCAGTCCGGCTATATCTACCATTACGCTTTCGCCATGCTGATCGGGGTGTTTGCCCTGGTGACCTGGTTTGCCCGGCTGAACTGACCCATGGATTCCATACTTTCCCTCGTCATCTGGGTGCCCATCCTTGCCGGCGTAGTCGTGCTTGCTACCGGCTCTGACAAAAACGCAGTGCTGGCGCGCTGGCTTGCGCTGGCGGGTTCGCTCACCGGGCTGCTCGTTGCCATCCCGCTGTTGACAGGTTTCGATACCACGACTTCGGCGATGCAGTTTGTCGAAAAGTCCGCCTGGATTCCCGCGCTCAACATTCATTACCACCTGGGGGTCGACGGCATATCGATGCCGCTGATCCTGCTCAACAGCTTCATCACCGTACTGGTGGTCATCGCCGGCTGGCAGGTGATCCAGGACAAGGTCGCACAGTACATGGCGGCCTTTCTTATCATGTCCGGCCTCATCAACGGCGTGTTCGCCGCGCTTGACGGCATCCTGTTCTATGTCTTCTTTGAAGGTATGCTGATCCCGCTGTACCTGATTGTCGGCGTATGGGGAGGCCCCAACCGTGTGTACGCCGCCTTCAAGTTCTTTCTTTACACGCTCGCCGGCTCCCTGCTGATGCTGGTGTCGATGATTTATCTCTATTTCCAGTCCGGCGGCAGTTTCGATATCCAGACCTGGCATGCCACCACGCTGGGCATGACGGCGCAGACGTTGATGTTCTTCGCCTTCCTGCTGGCCTTCGGCGTCAAGGTGCCGATGTGGCCGGTGCACACCTGGCTGCCCGACGCCCACGTCGAGGCGCCCACTGGTGGTTCGGTGGTGCTGGCAGCGATCACGCTCAAAGTCGGCGCCTACGGTTTCCTGCGTTTCATCCTGCCCATCCTGCCGGATGCCAGTCATGAACTCGCCTGGTTCGTCATCGCGCTGTCGCTGATCGCCGTCGCCTACATCGGGCTGGTTGCGCTGGCGCAGTCCGACATGAAAAAGCTCATCGCCTATTCATCGATTGCGCACATGGGCTTTGTCACCCTCGGCTTCTTCATGTTCAGCCCGCTCGGCCTCGAAGGCGGGCTGGTGCAGATGATCTCGCACGGCTTTGTTTCGGCGGCGCTGTTCCTCTGCATTGGCGTCATGTACGACCGCCTGCATTCGCGCCAGATCAAAGACTACGGCGGACTGGTCAACAGGATGCCGGTGTTCGCCGCGCTGTTCATGCTGTTTGCCATGGCCAATGCCGGCTTGCCTGCCACCAGCGGCTTTGTCGGTGAGTTCATGGTCATCATGGCTGCGACCCAGGTCAATTTCTGGTTCGCCTTCGTTGCCGCCTCCACCCTGATTCTCGGCGCGGCCTATACGCTGTGGATGTACAAGCGGGTGGTATTCGGCCAGATCACCAACCCGCACGCCGAAGAACTCACGGATATCAACGCGCGTGAAACTCTGCTGCTCGGTGTACTTGCCGTTTGCGTCCTCGGCATGGGCCTGTATCCCAAACCCTTTACCGACGTGATGCACGTCTCCGTCGTCGATCTCCTGGCGCATGTCGCCCAGAGCAAACTGCCATGAGTCTGAGTGCCTTCCTCCCCGCGCTACCGGAAATCTTCGTATTGGTGATGGTGTCGCTGATCCTCGTGATCGATGCCGCTGTCGACGACAGCAAGCGTTATCTCGCCTATGTGCTGTCGCTGGCCACCTTGGCGGGCGCAGCGTTTCTAACTGTGCGCGATCTGTCCACCATGCCGGTTCTGGCATTGAACGGTCTGTTCATCGACGATCCGCTGTCGGATGTGCTGAAACTGTTTCTTTATCTGACGGTTGCCGTCGTGCTGGTCTATTCGCGCGATTATTTACGTGCGCGCGGACTTTATAAGGGTGAATTTTTCGTGCTGGCGCTGTTCGCGCTGCTGGGCATGATGGTGATGGTGTCCGCCAGCCATTTTCTGACGCTGTATCTCGGCCTCGAGTTGCTGTCGCTGTCGCTCTACGCGATGGTCGCGCTGCAGCGCGATTCGAGCATCGCCACCGAGGCGGCGATGAAGTATTTCGTGCTGGGCGCGCTGGCATCCGGCATGTTGCTGTACGGCATGTCGATGGTCTATGGCGTCACCGGATCGCTGGCACTGGGCGACATCGCCATCGCGTTGCAGGACGGCACCGACCTGCGCATCCCGCTGGTGTTCGGCATCGTTTTCATCGTCGCCGGACTCGCCTTCAAGCTCGGGGCCGTGCCGTTCCACATGTGGGTGCCCGACGTCTATCACGGTGCGCCCACCGCGATGACGCTGTTCATCGGCAGCGCGCCCAAGATCGCCGCCTTCGCCTTCGTGATCCGCATCCTCGGCCAGGGGCTGGAATCGCAGGTGACCGAATGGCGCGACATGCTGATTATTCTTGCCGTGCTGTCGATGGTGCTCGGCAACTTCGCGGCCATCGCGCAGAGCAACCTCAAACGCATGTTCGCCTATTCGACCATTTCGCACATGGGCTTCATGCTGCTCGGCATCCTGGCGGGCACGCAGAACGGCTACGGCAGTGCGATGTTCTACGTGCTGGTCTACGCGCTGATGAGCCTGGGTGGCTTCGGCATGATTCTCCTGCTGTCGCGCGCCGGTTTCGAGGCCGACCAGCTCGATGACTTCAAGGGCCTCAACCGCCGCAGCCCGTGGCTCGCTTTTCTGATGCTGCTCTTGATGTTCTCCATGGCCGGCGTACCGCCGACCGTCGGCTTCTACGCCAAGCTGTCGGTGCTGCAGGCGGTGGTTGAACTCGGCTATGTCTGGCTGGCGGTGGCAGCGGTGCTGTTCTCGCTGGTAGGCGCGTTCTACTACCTGCGCATCGTCAAGCTGATGTATTTCGATGCGCCGCACGACACTACACCGATCGCTCCCAGTGCTGATGCGCGACTTATCATGTCGGCCAATGGTCTGGCTGTGCTGGCACTCGGCATTCTGCCGCAGCCTTTGATGGCGATCTGCGTGCACGCCATCGGCGCATCATTTTGATTCAAGTACGGCTGAACTAACCCTTGCCGGAGCAGGTCTGCTCCGGCGTCAACTGGCATTTCGGATTTAACGTGAACTTCTCGACCACCCTGCTGCTTATCCTGGCATTCATCGCCGCCAACCTGCCGTTCCTCGCCGAGCGTATTTTCTTTGTCGTCCAGCCCAAGGTCGGCAGCAAGAATGTCGCCTGGCGTTTGCTGGAGCTGGTGGTGATGTTTTTCGTGATAGGGGGCATCGCGCTGCTGCTGGAAGGCAAAATCGGCGATATCCATAAGCAGAACTGGGAGTTTTACGCGATCAATTCCGCGCTGTTCGTGGTGTTTGCCTATCCTGGATTTGTTTACCGCTATTTGTGGCGGCGGCGCGGCGGATAAAGACAGGGTTCACGAAACCTGCCGGGCCTGCACGCTACAAAAAGCAGAAAAAGAAACGACCTGCATCAAATTCCACCGCCAGCCGCGCGCTGCGATTCAATGCGTAATCCCATGACCCTTTTGTGGCACACCCTTCATGGCACTCGCTGACGCCCGCCGGGGATTCTAGATCGCGTTCGCGGTCATACCAGCTCAACAACATCGTTTCATCCCCCAGTTGCTGCTGCGCGATGGCCGTCGCCAGTTTCAATGCGGCGTTGAAATCGAGGCCGAGTTCGGCGGAGTCAAGTCGCAGAGTCTTCATGCCCTTCAGGGTATTCATGGCGAGGTGTCCGTCAGCGCTTTGAGCGAATACAGCATGTCCAGCGCCGCCTTCGGCGTAAGCGCATCGGGATCGATCTCGCGTAGCTGGTCGAGTGCGGGGTGCGGCGGCGGTTCGTCGTTTGGCAGGTGGGCGGCGAACAGGTCGCCTTGCGGGCCGGGTTGCAGTTGGGCGTCTTCGAGTTCGCGCAGGTGGCGGCGCGCGGCAGCAATGATGGGGCTCGGCACGCCGGCCAGGCGAGCGACCTGGATGCCGTAGCTTTGCGAGGCCGGGCCGTCTTCGACCGCATGCAGGAATACCAGGTTGGCGCCGTGCTCCTTGGCGTCGAGGTGGACGTTGACGAGTTGTTTGTACTCGTTGGCAAGTTGGGTCAGTTCAAAATAATGGGTGGCGAACAGGGTGAAGGCGCGCGTCGCACTGACCAGATGGCGCGCCACCGCCCACGCCAGCGCAAGGCCATCGAAGGTCGAGGTGCCGCGGCCGATTTCATCGAGTAGCACTAGGCTGATGGCGCTGGCGTTGTGCAGGATGTGCGCGGTTTCGGTCATCTCGACCATGAAGGTGGAACGCCCGCCGGCCAGGTCGTCTGAGGCGCCGATGCGGGTGAAAATCTGGTCGATGTCGCCGATTTTTGCCACGCTGGCGGGCACCCACAGGCCGCAGCAGGCCAGCAGCGTGATCAGCGCCACCTGCCGCATGTAGGTCGATTTGCCGCCCATGTTGGGGCCGGTGATCAGCAGCATCTGCCGCGCGCGCGTGAGCTGGACGTCGTTTTGAATGAAGTGCGCCACCTGTGCTTCGACCACTGGATGACGGCCGCCGCGGATGACAATGCCGGGCTCATCGCTGTAGTCGGGCGCACACAGCTTGAGCGTGTTGGTGCGTTCGGCCTGGCTTGCCAGCACGTCGATCTCGGCCAGTGCGGCGGCAATCGCCAGCAAATCCGGCACATGCGGCGTCAGCATCTCCAGCAAGGCTTCGAACAACGCTTTCTCGCGTGCCAGCGCGCGATCCTGTGCCGACAGCGCCTTGTCTTCGAAGGCTTTGAGTTCCGGCGTGATGTAGCGCTCGGCGTACTTCAGGGTCTGGCGGCGGCGGTAATCGTCGGGGACGTTGTCCGACTGCGCGCGGCTGACTTCGATATAAAAGCCATGCACCCGGTTGTATTCGACTTTGAGGGTGCCGATGCCTGAGCGCGCGCGTTCGCGGGTTTCCAGTTCGAGCAAAAACGCGCCGGCGTCGCGCGTCAGTGCTCGCAGTTCGTCAAGGTTGGCATCGTAGCCGTCGGCGATGACGCCGCCTTCGCGCAGCACGCTGGCGGGCTCGGGCAGAACGGCGCGGGCGAGTAGTTCATGCAAATCGGGGCGCGCGGCGAGCGCAGCTTGTAGCGCCGTCAGGTGGGCACGGTCGTCCGGCAGCGTGGCGGCAAGATCGGGCAGTAGCGCGAGGGTGTCGCGCAGGCCGGACAAGTCGCGCGGCCGCGCGTTTTTCAGCGCGATGCGGCCGCTGATGCGTTCGACATCGGCGCAGCTTCTCAGCAGGCGGGTGAGGGTGGTGGCGGTGTCGGGCTGCTCCGCCAGTACGCCGATGGCATCGCGCCGTCGGATCAGAACAGCGCGGTCGCGCAGGGGATGGTGCAGCCAGTGGCGCAGCAGGCGCGTGCCCATGCCGGTGGCAGTGGTATCGAGCACCGACAGTAGCGTCGGCGACGCTTCGCCGCGCAGGGTTTCGGTGAGCTCCAGATTGCGTCGGGTGGCGGCGTCGAGTTGCACGAAGTCGCTGTCGCGCTCGGCGTGGATGCTCTGGATATGGGGCAGCGTGGTGCGTTGCGTGGTCTGGATGTAATCGAGCAGCGCGCCCGCCGCCGCCAGCGCGAGCGGCAGGTCGGCCACGCCGAATCCGCTGAGGTCGCGGCTGCCGAATTGCTGCGCCAGCCGGGTGTGTGCGCGGTCGGCGTCGAACTGCCACGGTGCGAGGCGGCGCACCGCGCAGGATGCGCCGCTTAGGGTGAAGTCGTCGGGCGCCAGGATTTCCGCCGGTCGCACGCGCGCCAGCAAAGCGGGCAGCGCGTTGGGGTGGATTTCGCTGACCTGAAACCGCCCGGCGGCCAGATTCAGCCAGGCGACGCCGACGCTTTCCGCGCGTGGGGCGATTGCAAGAATTAGGGTATCGCAGGTTTCGTCCAGCAGGCCCGAATCGGTCAGCGTGCCCGGGGTGACGATGCGCGCCACCTGGCGCTCGACCGGACCCTTGCTGGTAGCCGGGTCGCCAATCTGCTCGGCGATCACCACCGATTCGCCCAGTTTCAGCAGTCGCGCCAGATACTGCTCGGCGCTGTGATACGGCACGCCGGCCATCTTGATCGGGGTGCCTGCCGACGCACCGCGCGTGGTGAGCGTGATGTTGAGCAGCCGCGACGCTTTTTCGGCGTCGTCGAAAAACAGCTCGTAAAAATCGCCCATGCGGTAAAACAGCAGCATGTCCGGGTTTTGCGCCTTGATGCCGAGGTACTGCTGCATCATCGGCGTATGAGTGAAGATTTCTTTATTACTCATTAAAATCAATTAGTTAATTTGTTTTATGGTTCTTGATTGGGGCAAATTATGGGCAATTTGCACGGGTTTTTTCATGCCCTGCCAGAATCACCCTGAGCCTGACCAGCAGCGCGTTATCCAAGAACTGGGCCAATCCGACAATCAGGCTAATGTTGCTGTCGCACGCTGATGATAAACCTTCGCCGTGGTTGGTCGATGAAAGCCGAGATTCGGCGCAACTGGTTGCTGATGCACTCATGATGGCGGTGTGGCAACGCGGCAAAAACCGGAAGCGGTCATGCATATCGAGGCAGTCAGCGCCCCCAGCTTGACTCGCAGGAAGTCGCGCACCACCTGCGGCGAGGTCGGCGCTTCGCAGCCGCGCATCTGTCCTGCGAGCACAGGACCACATGCTTACGTTTCACCTTCGTGGTATTCATCGGCTGGTGTCCCACCGTGGAATTACGCGGTGGTTCAGCTACGCGGGATACCCCGGCTCATTGAAGGTGAGTCCGAGCTTGAGGCCTTGGTTGAGCAACTAACCCATGTTCATGAATCTCACTTGCCAAATCCATGGAAACCCAACCTTACGGGTGAACGCCGTTCAAAACTTCTCAACATGATTGAGGGCTTTGAAATCGAACTCACGGATATTCAAGGCAAGTTCAAACTCAGCCAAAACCGTTCACCTGAAGACCAGTGGAGTGTTGTTGAAAAGCTGAGTCAGTCAAGCAACCAAACTGAGGTCGCAGTTGCAAAGCTCATGTCGGGCGCGACAAGTTAAATCACCCATCCCCTTATAGCCCCAGTTCGCTAAGTCCAGGATGATCGTCAGGGCGCCGCCCCTGCGGCCAATGGAATTTCCGTTCCGCCTCCTTGATCGGTAGGTCATTGATGCTGGCAAAGCGACGTTGCATCAGCCCATTGTCATTGAACTCCCAATTTTCGTTGCCGTAGGAACGAAACCAATTGTCTGCGTGGTCACGCCATTCATAGGCGAAGCGGACGGCGATGCGCTTGTCTTCAAAAGACCATAGTTCTTTGATCAAACGGTACTCGATTTCCTTTTCCCATTTGCGGGTAAGGAACTGGACGATTTCTGCCCGGCCACGTGGAAACTCCGCGCGGTTGCGCCACTGGCTGTCGGGCGTATAGGCCATTGATACGCGTGTGGGATCGCGGCTGTTCCATCCGTCTTCGGCCATGCGCACTTTCTGGATTGCCGTCTCACGTGTGAACGGCGGAATGGGAGGGCGGACTTCCTGTTGGGTGTTCATGCTTTACTCCTTGTGGTGGGTCGGGGTGATCAGGTTGTCGTCCAACTGCCTGTGTTTGCCAGATAAGGCGACAGCTGGGGTTCGCCCTTCCAGCGCAGGGGCAGTGAGGCAACAACATGCGTGACGTGCCGTATCGTTAATCGCAGCAGGCGTTCCGCACCGGCAAACGCATTCAGTTCGGGGCCGTCGAAAATGATTTCGGCATCGGCTGCGATGTAGAGCACGTCGCCGCTTTCAATGTCGATGAAGAGCAGGCCCGCGCGCGGATTCAGCACGATGTTGCCTAGGGTGTTGAAGAAGCGGTTGCCGGAAAAGTCGGGGAGGGTCAGGGTGCGGTCGTTGTCTATGTGCACAAAACCGGGCTTGCCGCCGCGGTGCGATACGTCCACGCCGTGTGCAACCAAGGCATGAGACTGTGTGGTTGCATGATTGGCGCCGGGGTGGGCGGTGCCGATAAATAGCGTGTCTGCGCACGCGATGATTGGCCGGGATCGTTCATTCAGAGCGGTGGCGGTATGAACGGCCCCGGAACCTACGCGCTTCGCATATTCGGCTTGGCGCGCCTGGATATATTTGGGGCAGTTTCCAAAGCTTTGCTGGACGCCGACCAGCAGGCCGTCGTCGTCGATGTGCTTGACGATGCCGTTCATGCGATTGCGGCGGCGCGTATGCGGCTCGATCCCCAGCAGGGCGATGCTGGCGCCGACAATCAGGGTCGGGTGCAGTGGATCGTCGGCCGTGGGGCGGGCACGAATCAGCAGATGGTGAGCATCGGGGCTGCCGATAAACCCAGGGGAGCCGACCAGGATGGAGGCCCAGGCTTGTCCCTCGGCATCCACGCTGCCCACGATGACAAACGGCAGTTGGGCAAAAAATGCCTGGTGCTGTTCGGTCATGAAGGGCCGGATCACGTGAGTTCCGAGTGCAGCCATGCGTTCACGCATACCCACTCGCACCTGCATCAGCCGTTCGCCTTCGTGAAACACCTCCAGACCATCCGGCGCGTTCATGTCAGGCAGCCAACCCAACCGCGGATTTCACCATGGGCACAAAGCCCGGCAATGCCTCGATGCGTTGCAACCAGTTGCGCAGGTGCGGATACAGATCGAGCGCGACATTGCCTTCGGGCGCGTGGGCAATGTAGGTGTAGTTGGCGAGGTCCGCAATGGTCGGGTTGTTGCCTGTCAGGAAGGATTTGTTTGTCAATTCGGTTTCCATCACGGCAAACAGCTCATGGGCTTGCGCAATGGCTGTTTTCGTATCGATGGGCGCCTTGAACAGGACTGCCAGTCGGGCCTTCGCTGGGCCAAACGCGACCGGCCCGGTCGCGACCGACAGCCAGCGCTGCACGTTAGCGGCAGCGACCGGGTCACGCGGGAGCCATTGGCCGGCGTCATACTTGCTCGCCAGATACACCAGGATCGCATTTGAATCGGCCAGCGTAATGTCGTCATCCTGAATCACTGGCACCTGGCCAAACGAATTCATCGCCAGAAACGCGGGCTGCTTGTGTGCGCCGGCGGCAAGATCGACATCCACTGGCTCATAAGGCAGCCCGAGCAGGGACAGAAACAACTCGACCCGATGGCTGTGGCCAGAGAGGAAGAAGCGGTGAAGCTTGATGGGTTGAGCGGGCAAGGCGGCAGCGGTATTCACAATGAACTCCTTATTGACAGGGGGAAGTGACTGTGCGCAGTGTGATCACCATTGCTTGATGGATAAATGGCGCGTTCTACACAAGACTGATCCATTAAATGGAATAATCTGGCGCATGGACAAACTCAAAGCCATGCAAACCGTTGTCAGTATTGCCGATGAAGGCAGCCTGACGGCTGCCGCTGCAGCGCTGGACTCTTCGCCCCCCGCCGTCGTGCGCACGTTGGCGACATTGGAAGCTTATTTGGGCATCCGCCTGTTCAATCGCACCACGCGACGCATTTCGCTGACCGAAGAAGGCCGCCATTACATCGAGAACTGCCGTCAGTTGCTGACAGCCATCAAGGATGCTGAATCTGCCTTGACCACAGACGCGGTCGAGCCTAGCGGCCAACTAACCATCACTGCGCCGGTGCTGTTTGGCCAGATGTATGTCGCGCCGGCCGTGACGCGCTTTGTGCAGAAACATGACAAGGTGCGCGTCAATCTCTTGCTGCTGGATCGCGTGGCCAACCTGCTGGAGGAACATATCGACGTCGGCATACGCATCGGCCCGCTGGAGGACTCGACTCTGGTTGCGCAGCCGCTGGGCAGCGTTCGCCGCATGGTCGTCGCCAGCCCGGACTATATGAGTCGCCATGCCGTGCCCCAACACCCGAGAGACCTGCTCAAAGCCAACTGCGTGCGTTTCTCCGGTGGCGCGGGACCGTGGTGGACGTTTCACGAAAGCGGCAAGCCGTTCACGGTGCCGGTAACCGGCAATCTGGAATTCAACCATGTCGCCCCGGCGGCCGAAGCCTGCCTGGCCGGGCTGGGTTTCGGCATGTTCATCTCGTATCAGGTGGCGCATCACATTGCGCAAAACCATCTGCAAGTCGTGCTGGAATCGTTCGAGCCCCCGCCGCGACCGATCCATGTCGTCTACCCGCATGCGCGACTCCTGCCGGCCAGAACCAAAGTCTTTATAGAGTGGATCAAGCAGGAGCTAAAAGACTTGCACTCTCAACCTTCTCTACAGACGTCCCATCCCCGTTAACCAAATGAATTGCTCTGAATTCGATAGACACTCTTGAGTGTCCGAAATGGTCAGGAAGTGACAGTGGGCTGCTGAATTCCGACCCAACGAGGACTCAGAGAAGACGACGTGAACGTCGGGTGCTCGCTCAATGGTTGCTTTAGCAGGAAACCGCGGTCTGCCTCCTGTTATTCAATAGTCGAGCCTTCGCATTTGAGGTTGGGTATCTTTAGGGTGCGCCCGTCATGCAGCGACACGATTCATTTTTCGTTGTGGTATGCGGGGTGTATTGGTTCTGCATCAGGCACTCCGAGGATTTCGGTATTGCAGTCAGCCTGCGCTCAAGCGCAATGCGTAAAGACTGGACGCGTTGTCTGCTTGGTAAGAAACTCAATTTTGAGCCCTTCGACTAGAGGTCGTCCTATCCCCGCTGCAACCGGGTAATCCTCGATCTGCCCTGTTCTTGCATAGCCTCGTCGTTCGTAGAAGGTGATCAATTCCGGGCGTGCGGCCAGCACGGCCACTTGAACAACGATGGCCTTGAAGTGTTCAGCCGCGAATGTTTCGGCGTACTGGAGCGTGCTTTTGCCCAACCCCTGCGCTTGTAAGGCGGGTTCGGTCGCCAGCATGCCGATCCAGGCGCCAGATGCATCGCCTTGCACATGGACGCACGCGACTATGGCGCCGTCCCGGCACATCACCAGGACGGTTTGGCCTGATCGAAGCAGCACCCGTACCTGTGCGGACGATATCCTGTCGCCAGCCAACAGATGGGATTCATGCGTCCAGCCACGCATTGACGTACCCGGTCGGTAAGCCCGATTGACCAGATTGGCTATGTCGTTAGCGTCGGTTTTGGCGGCGATTCGGCAGTCGATTTGCATGCGAGTCCATTCGCTTTGGAGGTGGTTTCGAATTCCGGCTCGCGGCGGAATCCGCTAGCCATCCGGTTCCAGAAATTCGCCAAGGAAATCGCGAGACTCAGCTCGACGATCTCAAGATCGGAAAAATGAAACTTCAGGGCTGCGAACACGGATTCTTCAGCCCGAGTGTCAGGTAGCAGGGTCAAAGCTTCGGCCCAGGCCAGCGCTGCTTTTTCACGTGCGTCGAAAAACGGCGATTCATGCCAGACCGTCAGGCTGTCCAGTCTGCATTGCGATTCACCCTGACGCAGGGCTTCCCTGAAATGCAGATGTAGACAGTAGACGCAAGCATTCAACTGCGACACACGCGCCTCGATCAACACGCGAAGTGCCGGATTGAGCCCGAACTGCTTCTGCTCGCGGGTAATGTGCCGCAGCCGGGTAATGAGGTCCGGCATGTGGGAAAAATAGTCGATGCGCATGCTTCAAAGCGAACTTTGCTCAATCTCGTCCAGATAGAGGAATGTGGGCGTCCTGACGCCAGCCTGATGCCGGATCTCAACGAGTTCTGGCGATTCGAAAAATACACGTGCACGATCTAGGGAAACCCACACCGAGAAATGCACGATATGGTTGGCCGCACCATCGCGGCGCAGCAATCGATAGCGTATTTCTCCCGCCTGTTTTCTGATGCCGGCAGCCTGATCAAACACGGCTTTCCAGGTTTCGTAGTCTTCGACTTCGTGAATGATGAGTACGTGATGCGTCATGGGCTCTTCACCTGTAATCAGTAGGGTGTTCCATCTTTGTGGCTGAACGTCCACTGGCCGTCGTTGAACTGCGCGTGCAGATCGTCGTCCGGGTACGTGACTTCATCTCCCGACGTGCGGTCGCCGATTTCGAGATAGACCACGTCTTCTCCGGTCTCGTTTATCAGCGTGTGCGCGTTGCCAGTCCCTGCGCGGAAACCGGCGCACATGCCTGGCGATAATCGGGTTTTTCCCTCGTTGGTCAGCAAGCTTGGGCAACCTTGCAGGACAAACACAAACTCGTCCTGTCTCTCGTGCGCGTGTCGCAGCGAGGACACGGCATTGGGTTCCAGACGGGTGAGGTTCACACCGAAGTTCTTCAAGCCGAACAGGTCGCCGAGTGGTCGTTTGTGTCTGCCTGACAGGCGCGAGGCCAGCATGGCGGCGACAGGCTCGGGGTAAAGGGTGGGACGCGTCCGCAGCGGGGCATCCGCGGCCATGATTGCCACAGGAATGGATTTGTCTGACATGAGGGTTCCTTTACGATTGATATGAGATTGAGGCTACGCGAATGGCAATGACGTATTCACGCTCGATGCGTTACCAGCTCAAAAACGAAACTCCCCCACATTGCGAACAGCCATGCCGCGCCAAGCATCCAGGCGACGAAGCGGTGGAACACGCGGTTGTAGGTGACGTGGATCAGGCTATGCGCAGCGCGCAGTGCGACAAATACCCACGCCGCAGTGACATATCCTGCCGTGCCCATGCCGGTTGCCACCATTGCAAGGCACAGCACATAGAACAACACAGGCAACTCAAACAGATTGGAGAAATTATCGAGTGACTGTGTGTTCTTCAGAATCCGCGAGGTCTCGCGGGAGGATGCCAATGATTGTGGCGTGATTCCACGTGAGCGCATTTCAACAATGCGCTCGTATAAGGCGCGCATCCAGACAAATGCGGTCAATGCAACCATGGCAGCGCAGGGCAGCAAAATATCGTGTGGCATGTGTCTATCTCCCCGCCGCTTTTTCGCCACGCAGCGTCATTACCGAACTTATCGCCATTGCAACTAGCTTACCGTCGTCACGGAAGATTTCGCACGTGTAATGGCTGACGGTATTCCCGCTCTGCAGGGGTTTGGCTACGGCGCGCAATTCGGACTTCCACACCGGCCGGATGAAGTTGACTTTGAGATCGATGCTGGCGAAGGATTCGCCCTCGGCTATCTGCGTGGAATGCGCGGTTCCGATCGCGGCGTCGGCCAGCTCGCAGATCAGGCCGGCATGCACCGTGCCCTGCTGATTGCCATAATCCCGGCGTCGGCGTCGATCTCCACCGTGGCCCGGCCCGCGTCTATTTCAACGATACGCATTGCCAGGGTGCGTGAAATTGCGGTGGGATAACGCATATGGGTTGTTTCACCCGGCGACAGCTTGCCGGCGATAAATCGCTGCAGCCAAGCCAGAACCGGGAGCTCTCGCGAATGATCACTCATGGTGTTCCCTGCTTATTCCAATGGGCGAAACGCTATAGCAGGCGACGGCCTTGAACGCCTTTCCGTTACCGTCAAGGTGAAACGTCTCGGCTACCATGCCCCGGTGCCCCGCGTAATAAATCGTCAGGCTGCCCACACCGGCGAGCACGTCGATCAGCTTGAAATGCAGGTTCGGTATTCTGGTAAGTCCTGTTTCCCAATAGAGTCGGACGGCCTCATGACCACGCAGGCAGCCGTTGGCCTCGCCGGCCAGCTCGATGATGTAGGGGGAACAGAATTCGAAGTCCCGGGTGAAATGATCGAGCACCGCGTTCAGATCGTGACGATTCCAGGCGTCGTTCCAGTCTTGCGCAAAAGCCAAAGCGGCATCCTGTGTAACAAGCGGCATACGTATTTCCTCAGATCAGCGGTACAAACCACGCGCGGCAGCATCGATGTTGCTGTGAGATAGGCCCAAATCGTGCAAGGCGCGATCGTCGAGCGCACGCAACTGTGCAGCCCCCCTGCGTTGCCGTAGGGTACGCATCAGCCAGCGCCACCAGACAACGAGTTGCCGCCTGCGATACCGATTCCGCAAACATTCCGCGTATGCAATGCGGGTACGGATATCGACCGCAGTGCGCTTGCTGTCCGGTGCGGCCATGGCTGTCACCTGCATGTTGCAATGCGTTCATGCTAGGTGTGGATGCCGCCGGGTACACGATCAGCTATGCTGGTATTTGTGCAGTACAGACCCGACATCTGTACATCTGTACTGCTTGAATTTCAGCTCGACTGTATCGTTCGGCCTTGGCCGAGGCGTTTAGCCTGCAGGCTTACGGGGGACTCATGAATTTCTACGAAGAGCTTGCCGAGCGTTTGAAAACAGGCATCCGGCAGGGTTTGTACGCGCCCGGACAGAAAGTGCCGTCGGTGCGCCGTTACTCAGCCCATCAGCAAGCCAGCGCCTCCACCGTGGTGGCGGCGTATCGCTTGCTGGAGGCGCAGGGCTGGCTGGAGGCCAAGCCCCAGTCCGGTTATTTCGTCTGTCTTCCCGACACGCTGCCGCCTAGAGCCACCCAAACCTGCGAGGACGCCGCGCCATGCCAGGTCAGCGTATCCGGCCTGGCTGTTCGGCTTTATCAGGCTACCCAGCGCGAAGGGCTGATTTCACTCGGCGCCGCGGTACCGCATCCTGATCTACTGCCCACGCGCGATCTGCGCGAGGCGACCAGCCGGGCCATGCGCCGGTCACCCGAGGCAAGCTGCCGGTATAGCTTCCCGCCGGGAGAGAAATCCTTGCGCTTGCAGATTGCCCGGCGCGGTGCGGAAGCCGGTTGCGCTTTCGATCCGGAAGAAATCCAGGTCACTTGCGGCACCCAGGAGTCGATCCATCTCGCGTTGCGTGCGATTACCCGCCCCGGGGATGTGGTGGCCATCGAATCGCCGGCATTTTTCGGTACGCTGCAGGCGATCGAATCCATGGGATTGCAGGCGCTGGAAGTGCCGTGCGACGGCGATGGCATCAGCCTGGAAGCGCTGGCCATGGCGCTGGAGCGCTGGCCCGTCAAGGCCGTACTGGTGGTGGCCAATTTCAGCAACCCGAGCGGCTCGCTGATGCCCGACGCGCGCAAACGCCAGTTGGTGAAGATGCTGGCGGAGCGGGATATTCCGCTGATCGAGGACGACATCTATGGGGATCTGGCACACGATCGCATCCGTCCTCACGCGGTCAAGGCCTACGACACAACTGGCAATGTGCTGTATTGCGGCTCCTTCTCCAAAACGCTTGCCCCTGGTTGCCGAGTGGGTTGGCTGGTGCCCGGGCGCTGGGGGCAGGAAGTGTCGCAACTCAAGTACGTCAGTTCGATGGCCACCGCAACCTTGCCCCAGCTTGCCCTTTCCGAGTACCTTGCCAGCGGCCGCTATGAACGTCACCTGGTGCGATTGCGCCGCACGGTCGAATCAAATCTTTTGCGCGCGCAAACCCTCATCGCCCGGCATTTTCCGCATGACACCCGGGTGAGCCGGCCGCAGGGCGGGTTCCTGCTGTGGGTGCAGATGCCGCCCGACTGCGACGCCATGGGTCTGTATCAGGCCGCCATCAACGAAGGTATCAGCATTTCGCCCGGCCCCTTGTTTTCGCCACAGGAAAAATTCCGGAATTGCTTCCGGCTTTCCGTGGCGCTGCCCTGGGATAGTCGCGTCGAGAATGCGCTGATCAGGCTTGGGGAGCTTGTGGGGCGTACCAAAGTCCAATCCTAGGGTGAATCGTCTGGCGTTTGTCGCTCGCTGGAAAGCGGGAAAATATGCGTCACCTTCCATGGTGAATCTGGGGGCTGCATGTCGGCCTTATGTAAAGCTTTGCATAAGGCCGATTATGCAAAGTCTTCGATTATGTGAAGTGGCGAGGGAAGTATTCTCGGAACGCTTGCTGGGCGCGGCCTAGCGCTAACTGACGGCGAAGAATGCTTTGCATAATTTCGCCTGTGATCTGTACTGCGGCGTCACGCACAGCGATCGGTTATGAGCCGCATCACTCTGCAGCAGATCATGGTGTATCCCCGGCCTACCGGCCTGCCGGTGAAGTCCTGTCTTTTTGCTTTGAGAACACCAGCCAAGATCCATCGTTGATCGTCCACCTTGCTCGCAGGCATCCAACCTAATAGCGCGGTGATTATGCAAAGCTCACAATGGAATCCATCCTCTGCTCATCGACATTTCCCGTCCGTTGACACATCTCACTTTTCATAATTGAGGACTTTGCATAATCGGCCTAAGCGGTCTTTTGCCTGGCACAGCAAATACGTCCGCTATGAACTTCTGACCGGTCGACTGCGGATCAGACCTTCAACGTACAAGCTCCGGGGCGCGAAAACAGGCGTCGAAGCCGGCTGTTGAAGCGTCCCACTGGAGAGGAATGTTAGGGATGGGAAACATGATTGGATTTAGAAGATGGAGCCAAGCGCAACGCGCTCGCCCACATATTGCCAAGATGCCCTTGCCGAAGCTCTATCTCTAAGGTGGTTCCAATTTCTGATTGTCGGTAAACGGACTCAGGTACTTCTATTTCAAATCTACTGGTTTGGTTGGATCGTCGTATTGTCAGGAAGTAGTGGTTTCTGCCTCGGCCCTCGAACTTTCTTGAGTCTTCAACACTTACAAACTCACGGACTTGGGGGGATGCATCTAGATGTACGTTAATGATTTTGGGGCCTTGAAACCAAATAGCAACTAGCAATCCAAACAACGGGATGGCGGCGATAATGGTTTTTGGGTTGGCATAGTGCATTGCCACGGGTAAGCCGACAAGAACAAATGGGAGGGATATAAAAACAACTGTTGTTATATCAAGTTTGAACCGCCCCGGATTTTGTGGAGGCTCCACCTCTTGAGAAAATGGAGCCATGAAAAAATCAGTGAAGTTCTCCCCCGAAGTCCGCGAGCGCGCAGTG